>JAPOLY010000106.1 GCA_029976805.1 bacterium | reverse complement strand
AGGCCGTGGTCTATCGCAAGGTCGGGGCCATCGAAGGCTTCTTCTCCTGGCTTTTCAATGCAATGACCCTGGACTTTGGAACTTCTTACAAATTCAATCGCCCCGTCTTTGGCATCATCGCCGAGCGGCTTCTGAATACCCTGACCCTTTCGCTGGCCGCATTGGTCATCGCCTATGGACTGGGTGTTCCTCTCGGGATCTTCGCCGCCGTGAAGCCCAATTCCCGACTGGACCACAGCGCCGGAATTATCGCCTTTCTCGGCCTCTCGATTCCGACTGTTTTCTTTGCGCTGTTGGCAATGCTCTTCGCCTCGTATACCGGCTGGTTCCCCATCGGTGACATGCGCTCTCTGGATTACGACCAGTACGGATTCTTCGGGAAAATCGCCAATCGGATCCATCACCTGTTCCTGCCAGCACTCGTGCTGGGTACTTCAGCGATGGCGGGATACATGCGCCAGGCCCGTGGCAACATGATCGAGGCTCTGGGACAGGATTATGTCCGTACGGCACGCGCCAAAGGAGTTTCAGAACAGGGTGTCCTGTTCAAGCACGCCTTCCGCAATGCGGTCAACCCACTGGTGACCCTGTTCGGCTACTCACTTGCCAGTCTCCTCAGTGGATCTTTGTTGGTTGAAATCGTCATGAACTGGCCTGGCCTGGGACGCCTGATCTTTGAAGCGATCAGCGCAAAGGACGAGCCCCTGGTGCTTGCCAGTGTTTTGATCTCCACTCTGCTGCTGGTCTTTGGCAATCTGGCTGCGGACATACTCCTTGCCGTGGTGGATCCGAGGGTGAGGTTGTCCTGATGAATAGCTCCAAAGACAAAAGCAACGACTCCGGAATGCCTCCCCCTCGCGGACCCTGGGCAATTCTCTGGATGCGATTGCGCAAAAACAAATTGGCGATGACCGGAGGACTGACTCTGATCGTCCTCTACCTGATGTGCAGCTTTGGTGGATTTATCGCCCCCTATGGGATGAACGACACCAACAAATACACCGTCAAGTACGGACCGATGCTCTTCGGCGGATACACCATTGTAAAAACCGGGGAAATTCTCGCTGAGGATGAAAATTTCAACGAGATCCTCCTTCCCAGTTATGAGAAGCACTGGGACTGGTTCGACGGCGGACTCCACTTCCATGACAGCGATGGAAATTTCACTCTTCGCCCTCACGTCCATCCACTGAGAGAATACGAATCCTGGGATGAGTACGGTGAGATGGAATACATCCTTGCCGAGGATCAAACCCGCAGCATTCCTGTGCGCTTCTTTGTTCAGGCCGAAGAAGAGCATGAAGTCTTCAGCCTTTGTGGATTCTTTAAGGTCTTCGGCCACACTCACCTGATGGGTCTGTCCCCAGCAGACATTCCCCAGGAGCCGAACCTTCACGCCGGCCTCTTCCTTCTGGGAACCGACGTATTGGGTCGCGACCTGTGGACGCGCATTCTCTACGGCGGTCAGGTTTCTCTTTCCGTCGGTCTGATCGGCATCTTCATCAGCATCTCTATCGGGCTCTTCATCGGTGGTCTTGCGGGATACTTTGGAGGCATCTGGGACTTCCTGCTGATGCGACTGGTCGAACTGCTGCTGGCGATCCCGGGGCTCTACTTGATCCTGACGCTGCGTTATGCGCTGCCCAATGACCTGACGTCGCGGCAGACGTACATCATGATCGTCGCCATTCTGGCCATCGTCGGCTGGGCAAGTACAGGTCGTATGATTCGTGGAATGGTTCTCAGCCTGCGCGAAAGTGAGTACGCCCTTGCGGCCCGCTCACTGGGAGGCTCGTCACTTCGAGTAATCCTGCGCCACTTGCTGCCCAACACCGCGTCCATCGTTATCGTGACCGCCACCCTCTACGTGCCTTACTACATCCTTGGAGAGGTCGCCCTCTCCTATCTGGGCTTTGGCATTACAGAGCCTGATTCATCCTGGGGACTGCTGCTGAAGGACTGCCAGGTCACGGAAGTGATGAAGTACAATCCCTGGCTGATCATCCCGGGTTTCTTTATCTTCCTTGCCGTTCTCGCCTACAACTTCCTAGGTGACGGTCTGAGGGATGCGGCAGACCCCCGAGCCTTCCTTGGCGCATCCCGCAATCACGAAGAGTAGATCAGCGGCAACGGGCGATACCTTCCAGAGCTTCCGGATTGGCGACGCTGGTCAGGTCACCGAGATCCTTTTCCCCGAGATGACGGGCACGGATCAGACGTCGGACGATTTTGGCACTGCGTGTTTTTGGTAAGTCGTCGACAAAATAGACCGATCGCGGTCGATCCACCTTGCCCAGGGCATCGACCACCTGTGCTTTCAACTGGTTCCGCAGATCGTCCGTTTCCTCCTGGCCTGAATGCAGGACCACGAAACAGACCAGCTCGGTACCTTTGAGATCGTCAGGAACGCCGATGGCAGCGGCCTCGCTCACAGCATCGTGATCGATCAGTGCGGACTCCACCTCTCCGGGTCCCACTCTTCGTCCCGCAATGTTGAGGGTGTCATCGGCCCTGCCAAAGAGATACCACTGACCGTCCCGATCCCTGCGGGCCCAGTCCCCATGATTCCAGACCCCGGGGAAGCGACTCCAGTAAGTTTCGATATACTTTTCATCCGCTTTCCATAGAGAACGGGTCATCGACGGAGCAGGAGATTTACACACCAGATATCCGACCTCTTCCTCCACAGACTCTCCCGAATCGCTGAAGACGTCGATGTTCATTCCCAATCCCGGGGACTGCAAGGAAGTCTCCGTGATCGGCAGCACCGGCAAGGGCGCGAGGAAACATCCGACGATATCGGTTCCACCGGAAATGTTGATGATGGGCAGGCGACTGCGGCCGACATTTTCATGAAACCAGCGGTAACTCTCCGGGTCCCACGGCTCACCGGTACTACCCAGAATCCTCAACGAGGTCAGCTCTTTATCCTTCAGTGGATCGAGTCCCGATCTCATCAACAAACGGATAGCGGTCGGGCTGATCCCCAAATGACTGACCTTGTGGCGATCGACCATTTCCCAGAGCCGGTCAGGGCCCGGATAATCGGGGGCGCCTTCACACACCAGAAATGGCGTCCGGTTGAGCCAGCAGCCGATGATCTCCCAGGGCCCCATCATCCAGCCGATATCGGTGAACCACCAGAAGAGATCATCGCCCCGACCGACGTCGAAATTGAAACGCAACTCTTTACCCATTTGAGCCATGCAGCCTGCGTGAGTATGGATGGTACCCTTCGGCTTTCCGGTCGTTCCGCTGGTGTAGATCATCAGACAGGGATCCATCGCACCCATCATCTGGGTCGAAGTGTCCCCTTCGTCACTTTGAGGGATATGGTGCCACCAGATATCTCTCTCCGATTGCATCGAGGCAGATCCATCGCCCCGCTGAAGAACAAAGACCGTCTCGAGATCCTTCAATCCCTCAACCGCTTCATCCGCATGGCTTTTCAAATCGAAGGCGGTTCCCCGGCGGTATCCCAGATCTGCCGTAAACAGACACTTTGCGCCAGCATCCTCAAGGCGCTCTCTCACCGAGGGCGCTGCGTAGCCGCTGAAAATGGGGATGAAGACTGCACCGACTTTCATCGTTGCCAGCATGGCGATGGCCACCTCTGCCACCATCGGCATCAGGCAACCGACCCGGTCGCCCGGCTCGATTCCCCGGTGACGCAGAGCAGCCGCCCAGCGGTCGACCTCATCGGCAACCTCCGCAAAGGTCCAGCGCCTGACGGTGCCGTCCTCCTCTTCCCCGATCAGGGCCAACCGATCGGGAGTTTCTGTTGCGGGAAGATCCACACAATTCAGGGCAAGGTTGGTTCTGCCACCGACAAACCAGTCGGCCCATTCTGGCCCTCTGGACAGATCGAGAACCTTTTCATAGGGAGTTGACCAGACCACACCCAGGTCCTTCATCAAGGCATCCCAAAATGCTTCCGGTTCGCTTTGGCTCCATTCGATCAGCTGAGAAACCGCCACTTCCGGTTGTTGAGTGTCCAGGGGCCTCCCCAACACTTCCATCCAGCGGGCTATCTGACTGCTCTCGATCACATTCGAACTCGGAGACCAGATCGGCTTCATGATGCTTCTCCATTACGGGCCACTTCCTGAAGATCCATATCTCGGAGGCCCGATGCAATCTTGCAAGTAATCGAATCCTGGTTCCCCACATGAAAAGGGGTCTGTTCCACGGCATTCAGTGGCACCACTCCACGGATCGAAGAGGTCACAAACACCTCGTCCGCTTCCATGAGATCCCCCACAGAAAAGAAACCTTCCGTCACGGTCATTCCCGCCTCTCGGGCGTATTCCATAACCCTGTAGCGGGTCAGCCCGGGAAAAACAAGATCTGGAACACAGGTCAGCAATTGTTCATTTTTAACCCAATACAGATTGGAAGCAGTGGCTTCGGTTATCAGCCCAGATTCGGTGAGCAGAATGGAGTCGTCGTAGCCCTTCTTCTGCGCCTCTCTCAACGACAGCAATGAAGAGAGATAGTTTCCATGTTTCATTGCAGGTGAAATGGAAGACGGAGGGATCTTGCGATACGTCGAAAAACAGACTCGCAATGGACGGGAAAGCTGAACGGGATCGGGAAGAGGGGACGCCATCAACCAACGTTGAATCGGAGCCTCTTCCCCATCCAGCCCCATCAGACTGACCCGATCGCTGACCAGAGTCATACGAACCCGCCAGCCATGGTCGACCTTGGGAAGGGTAGCCAGTGCCTGGCGAACCTCATCCTCAACATCGAAAAACCGGGGTAAGTCTCCGAGTCCCAGTCCGGCCACCGTTTCGTAAAGACGCTTCAGATGATCATCGAGGTACAATGGCGTTTTGTCGATCACCCGAAAGGTTTCAAAGGCACTTTCCCCATACAGCACCGCAGGATGGTGCAGGGGCAAGGTCGGTTGATCCAAAATCTGGGCCACTCCATCGCACCAGTATCGGGGAGAGGTCGACTCGTTACTCAACGGTTACCCCCCCAGATCTTCCAACAATCCTCCTGACGAGCCGGACAAAACCTGCTCAACCAGAACTTCTGCCAATGCAGGGAACAATAGTTCCTGAAATTCACCGGCACCAGCGGGCATGAAGATATTTCCATAGGCGGAAGAGACCACTTCCAGAGAAGCGGAGTCGCAGACTCGGCGATGACGAGCACGGGCCTTGCGGATCACCGCTTCTAACAATCCGGGAATTCGGGAATCCCACGTCTCTCGAAATTGACCCAGACGCTTCCAACTGACCTCTGCAGTTGCAAGGTTCCCCCCAGGCAAAAGCTCACCGGGGCCAGTCGACAGGTGAAGCTCCACTGCTCCAGGCTCTGTGGCATAGAGGGTTGCTTTTTCACCGGGCCAATGAATCAGTGGAGGAAAGTCACCGGTGAGACCCAGTGTAAATTCACAAAGTGTTTCGACATTTTGCCGATGACGAACACCCAAATCTTTCATCAGGAAGGGTGCCGCAGATCCGTGGCAAAGGTAGACCTTGCCCGCAAACCCCTCCCGCCTGGAGGTGACGAAGTGGACGCCGTCCTCCTGCTCCTCGAGGAGTTGAAGGGTATTGCCCCCATAAAATCGGCCGCCGAATTTGCGCAATCTCCAAAGCAGGGCCCCAAGGACTTCCTGACCGTCGACGATTCCGCTCTTTGGGTCAAAGCCGGCAACTCCGGACCATTCGCCCAAACCCGACCAACGGCGTTGCATTTCCTGCGCATCCAGAGGTTCCATCTGTTCAGCGATCGCTTCGTCGACCAACAGCGCACCACACTGACGAAATCCGGGATCTTTTTCGAGCCAACTCGACCAGCCCTCAAACAACTCCAGACCCCTGTATGCATGATTCTGCAGTTGAGTCGATTCTGATTTGTTGCGGGAGGGAAAAAGGAGGGGAACCCTGCT
>JAPOLY010000038.1 GCA_029976805.1 bacterium | reverse complement strand
GGAACCAATGTGCTGATGGATGAGATCCCCGAGTGGCGCCCCCAGGAGGGCAAGCGCAAGTCGAAGATCAATCTGTACTACTGGTACTACGCGACCTACGCCATGTTCCAGATCGGTGGCAGCAAATGGCGCGAGTGGAATGAAGCAATGATCGATGCTCTGGTGAAGAACCAGCGTGTCGGAGGTTGTGAGGACGGCTCCTGGGATCCCATCGGTGAATGGGGTATTGCCGGAGGCCGGGTCTACAACACTGCGATTGGTGCGATGACTCTTGAGGTCTATTACCGATTCGCCCGTGCTTCAAACTGATGGATCTGTGGGATGTCTGATCAGCCGACACGATTCGAGATTCAACTGAATGGTGAAGTTCACCAGGTCGAGACCGACACCACGGTTTTCGATCTGGTGAACTCTCTTCCCATCGACCCCGTGGCGGTGGCGGTGGAGAGAAACAAGAGAATTGTCCCCCGCTCCCTTCATGCGGAGACGACACTGGAAGCCGGCGACCAGATCGAAGTGGTAACCATCGTCGGAGGAGGCTAGACATGGGTTCCAGCGAAACAGTAACCGGAAACACTCCCACCCCCCTCACTCTGGGTGATCGCACCTTTCGATCACGTCTTTTCGTCGGCACCGGCAAATACAGTGATGCCGAAACGATGAATGCCGCACTCGAAGCTTCCGGTTGTGAAGTCGTCACCGTGGCCATTCGCCGCGTCGACCTCAACAGCGGCGACAACCTCCTTTCGCAACTGGACCGGGAGAAGTACTTCCTGCTGCCCAATACCGCGGGCTGCTTCAATGCAGAAGATGCGATTCGCGTATGCCAGCTTTCCCGTGAGCTCGGTCTCGGAGATTGGGTCAAACTGGAAGTACTCGGCGATCGCAAAACCCTGTTGCCAGATCCGGTCGGCACCCTTGAGGCGTGTCGTGAATTGGTCAATGACGGATTCAAGGTTCTGGTCTACAGCTCCGATGACCCCGTGCTCGCACTGCGCCTGCAGGATGCCGGAGCCACTTCCGTGATGCCGGCAGGCTCGCCGATTGGCAGTGGTCAGGGGATTCTCAACTCCAACAACCTCGCCATTATCCTCGAGCAACTCGAAGTTCCGGTGATCATCGATGCGGGGGTCGGCACTGCCAGTGACGTAACCATCGCCATGGAGTTGGGTGCCGAGGGGGTGCTTCTCAATACGGGAATCGCCGGTGCAAAAGATCCGGTCGCCATGGCTCACGCCATGCGCCACGCCCTCGATGCAGGCTGGTTTGCCTCTCGGGCAGGCCGGATTCCCCGCCGTCGCTACGCCCAAGCTTCCAGTCCCACTGAGGGAGTCCTCGGCGAATGATGCCCGCGGGAGCACTCGATCAGGAACGCGCGGAACCGGGTGCACCCTGGGCTGGGTCTCAGGTGCTGCTTTTCTTCAGCCTCTTTTTCCTGATTCAATTTCTCGCAGCCCAGATCGCACTCTCCCCTGCCGATGGGGTGGAAGGCGAGCCCCCTGCGGTCGCAGAAAACTCCAACCCTGATTCCTCAACCCTGGATTCCTCAACCGCCGAATCTTCCAGCCTGAATCCCACCGATTCAGTTCCCGATGAGAGCTCACTGGAACCTGTGGTCCCCGTCTTGACCCCAGAGCAGGCGCGCCCCCTTTTTCTCACTCTGGCGATGGGCAATCTGGTCCTGATACTTCTGATCCTGTTTTATGCCAGACTTTGGCAGAGGCACCGACCCGAAGCCCCATCCCTGCTCCTCGGCAGGAATGGGACCGTCTTCGGTTGCCTGAAGTACGGGGTTCTGGCCTGTCTGGCATGGATTCCCGTCCATCTTTCGATCGCAGTGCTGTGGGGTGGATTGTTACAGGCTCTCGGTCATGAAATGGTTCCGCAGCAGGCGGTGTCCCTGTTTCTGAATGCTCTTCAAAACGACCAATCCCTGCTGAAGTTTCTAATCATGCTGAATGTGGTCGCCTTGGCTCCATGGGTGGAAGAATTGCTCTTCCGTGGATTGCTCTTTCGCTGGCTCCTGGGTTACCGATCCGTGTTGGCTTCCGCAATCCTCTCCGGGGTTTTCTTTGGAGTGATCCACGATGCCCTGACCAGCATCGTTCCCATCGCTTTCCTCGGAGTCGCTCTGGCCTGGCTCTATCACCGAACGGGCAGCTTGCTGACGTCCATTGTCTTTCACACTGTTTTCAACGCCATCATGGTGATTCTGATGTTTGGCACAAAAATGATCGAGATCGCGGAATGAACAAGATCGGCGATGTCATCAAAAAACTGCGTGAGGAATCGGGAGTCACCGCCAAAGATCTCGCTCAGAAGATCGGTCTTTCCGCCTCCCAAATGAGTCGCCTGGAGAGTGGACAGAGGCGGATCAACAGTGAGGTGCTGACACGCATCGCCAAGGCTCTGGGAGTCGCTCCTTCACGCTTGATCGACGACTCCACTGGAACTGAAATCCGCTCCCTTGCCCAATCCGCTGCCGCTCCCTTCAGGGCCTCCATCGGCAAGACGATTCGATCGGCCCGACGTCAAAAGCATCTGACTGTAGAGGACCTCGCCCGTAAAACCGGCGTTTCACGGGCTTATGCCATTTCAGTGGAGGAGGGTCGCAGAAGCGGTCT
Organism: bacterium; assembly: GCA_029976805.1. Taxonomy (GTDB): domain Bacteria; phylum Planctomycetota; class UBA8108; order UBA1146; family UBA1146; genus UBA12191. The sequence continues at coordinate 27,166 of JAPOLY010000038.1, read as the reverse complement.
TGAATCGGACTTCATTCGCAAGGCATGTCGTGCATTGGGCCTGGCACCCCTCGACCTGATCACGCTCGCAGAAGAAAAGTTGGATACGATCGATCTCACCCTTGATACGAAAAAATCATCCTCTCCCGATTCTGAGACCCGTATCAACACAGGCATTCCCCTGATTCAGGATGAAGAGAATCCCTATCCCGTCAGCTTTGATTCGAGAAATTTTCCTGAAGGAATCATTGAAGATTGGCTCCATATTCCCGGTGTGGATTCTTCCACAAGTTTTGCACTGCGCGTCTCCGGGGAAGCGATGACTTCCAACAGCGCACCTTCCTTTAAATGTGGAGATATTGTCGTATTCAGCACAAATATAAATATCACGAATGGCGACTTCGCTTTTGTTCGTCTATCCAAACACTTTGAATCCAGTGTGGAAAAGTCGGAAATCAGGACTGTGTTCTGCCAATACTTCTGTGATTCTTCTGAACATCTTCGCCTGCACTTCTTGCGTTCTGAGTTGCCTCCCCTCATACTCCCTGCCGATCATGTTGGGGAAGCATGGGTCATGACTCACCATCTCAGCAACTTTGGACCCCGCTAGTTTTCTTTCCAACGGTCGACGACCGGTTTGCCCGATCCGGGAATGGTGAAGTCACCTGCCCCATTTTGGGCCCGGAAATTGGGCTGATTCCTGCCATTTGGGGGAACAGTAACCGGATCACGGTCGTTACATAGTCAGACACACCTCCTCACGGGTCGGAGGGGACTCAGTTCCCTCCGGCTCTATTTTTATATCCAGGCCGATCTATGCCCCTTTTCTGGTGTGTCTTGCCCTGAATAATACGTGCCCGAGGCATTCGGCTGGCACTGACTTGCGGCCAAAATCGCTCATACATCACGCTTTTGGCCCACACTCTATCCATCCGCAATCAGACAAAAAAATACGGCGGAGGACTGGCACACTGTGCCATTCCTCCGCCGAAGAAGAGAGGGCGAATGAAGATCAGCGGATATCGTGAATCCGCAGATCAGGCTGCAAAGCCTGGAGAGTCTGCAGGACTTCTTCCTGACGAGAAGAGTTCCCGACTCTCAGGTATCTTTCAAAACTCTGGATCGCCAACTCACGACGACCCTGCTTGAGGTAGATTCCTGCAATCCAATAGTGTGGCTCACCAAATGTCGGATCGATTTGCAGACACAGGTCCAGATACTTGCGGGCCAGGTCGAGGCGATCCATGTCAACGTACAGCTGAGCCAACTCAAAGATGGGTCCACTGAATTTCTGCTCACCGGTTGCCGCAATCAGGGCAAGGTATGATTTTTCTGCTGCGGTGTAACTGCCCAGACTCTTGTAGATCTGTGCAGCCAGGTAATCGTAACGGGGATTGTCACTGTCGATCTTGCGTGCTTTTGCAATCGCGCCAAGGGCACTTTGGTGATCTCTCTTTTCCCAGTAGTAACGAGCCAATCGCTCTTGATAGCGAGGCTCTTTGGGGAAATCCCTGGCCAGTTTTTCGTACTTCTGGATCTTCACATCGACGATGGTGGAGCGTCCATCCTCGTCATCAGTGATGATCTGCTGTGAACTGGAAACAACCGTTTCCGTTCCTGCACAACCTGCCAAAAGCAGCAGGGCCAACAGCGACAACAGCAGGTCGCTTCTCAGGATTCTTGTTTGATTCATCGAACTGTCCTCTCTCGGAGCTTTGGTCTCCATTCACCACATCGGCACCCGGGGCTGGACTCTTGAGCAAAATCGGGGAATTATTGGCATTTCCGCCAAAAACACCCTCTGAATACCGGGAGGAAGATTTTCACCATGCCCAGCAGCCTCTGCAGAGTCGCTCATGCCCTTTTGTGGGCACTCCCTGTCATCATCCTCGGCTGTTCGGGAATACCACTGAAGCCCTCCCCCGATACTGAAGTCCTTCAGCAGAGGCTGGAGGAGCGGATCGCCGGATTCGAAGGTGTGGTCGGAGTCCACTACCGACATCTGGAAAGTGGAAGTGAGATCGGTATCAGGGCGGATGAAACGTTTCCCACCGCCAGTCTGGTCAAAATTCCCATTCTCTTCGCACTGATGGAAAAAATTTCAACCGGCGAACTCGACTGGTACGGAAAACTGACCTACGAGATCTCCAGGAGGTATGCCGGAGAAGACCTTCTCGCCTCTTTCCGTGATGGGGAAAAGATCTCTCTCGCCAAACTCGTCGATTTGATGATCCGCTACAGTGACAACACCGCTTCACTCTGGTGTCAGGAACTCGCGGGTACTGGAACAGGCATCAATCAGTGGCTTGAATCCCATGGATATGAAAATACGCGAGTCAATTCCCGAACACCTGGCAGGGAAAAGGACCGGGAGTTATGGGGTTGGGGCCAAACCACCCCGAAAGAAATGACGCGCATGATGGAGAGTGTTCATCAGCGGAATCTGTTTGGATCGCCATGGGATGACTTGATGCTAAAGGTGATGAATAGCAGTTACTGGCGAGACGAAATGCTCTCGGTTTTTCCTCCTGAGGTTACCGTTTACTCGAAACAGGGGGCCGTCAACCAGAGTCGGTCGGAAGTGATCGTCGCCCTGTCACCGACAGGGCCCTTTTCACTGTGTGTCATCACCAAAGAGCAATCGGATACTTCATGGGGTGAGAACAATGCAGGATTTGTGCTGTTGCGTGATCTGGCCAGAATCTGTCAAGAGGCAGGGCGAACAGACCCTGGCCCCTGAAGCAGATATCAAACCGGATCACTTGTTGGTTTCACCCTTGCCCTGTTGCAACTGCTCGATTTCTTCTGCGCTGTAGACCACCCCGGTTCCTGAGCCCGGGCACTCTTCGACCACCTCAAGCCATTCCTCCATCGATTCCAGATTCTGTTTCCAGAAGGGAAAGGTTTTGCACTGGGTGGGTCTGTTCTCATAGACCGAACAGCCGTCTTCCCAAAAGATGCACTCGTGATTCGGCTTTTCGACAAGACTTCTCCGGCGACCCACCCTGCGGACGTATTTCCACTCAAACTCTTCAGGGGTCATTTCGAGTTGCCCTGCAAGGGCATCGATTTCATTCTGATTGACCCATACATAGCCTTCTATTCGGCAACAGTGCCCACACTGGGTGCACTTGAATGGAAGTCCATCTTTCCACCAGGGTTTGGCCATCGTTCCGCCTCTCGAAGATCAACTTACTGCCCCGGCATGCCCGACTCCAGCGAAGCCCTTTGTCAGATCTCTGGCGAGAGTTAGCATGTCCCCAAAGGAGAAAGCTGACCATGAAGATTGTGCCGAGTCCCTGTTTCAGACGGATCCCTCTGTTGTTGCTCGCCATTTCCGCAATCTTGCTTCCAGGCTGTGTCGAGAGAAGCTTGCTGATCCGCACAGAACCTGCGGGAGCCCGAGTTTTCCTGAATGGTCAGGACAAGGGAATTACCCCCGCCAAAATCCCCTTCGATTTCTACGGCACCTGGGATCTTCAAATCCGGATGGAAGAGAACGAGTTGCGTGGCTCTCGCTCACTCAAGCCGATTCGGGAAAAGGTGCGCCTCGATCGACCCTGGCACCAGATGTTCCCCTTCGATCTCTTCACTGAGATTCTCTATCCTGGAACACTGCAGGTAGAACACGTTCTTGACTACACCTTCGAGCCTCAGGATCTGGACGCCCTGCGTGACGCATTTCATGAGGCCGCAAGACAAGAAGGCGTTCAGCCTCCCCTCGAAAACAAGTCCGCCACCGGTTCCGGCGATCGCCGGTGACGTCATCGGCGACCCACTTCGAAGAACTGGAATACATGGGGCCCGACCGGGATCCGGACCAGTTGGCTGGGCTGCAAGTTCTCGTTCTCGGCCTCGGTACCCATGGTGGCGGCACAGACCTGATCGACTTTCTTCATTCCCGGGGAGCACAGGTTTCCGTCAGTGACAGAGCTTCCGCATCAGAACTCTCCGCTTCCATCGATCTCATCGCAGGAAAAGTAACACGAGAGCAGATTCATACCGGCGGACATCATCCCGAGCATCTCGAAGGAATCGACTGGGTCGTCGTCAATCCGGCGATTCCACCTGCGGCGGCATTTTTACAAGAGGTGCACCAATCCGGGGTTCGGGTCGTCACCGAGTTGGGACTCTTTTTGGCGTGGGCCCCCCATGAACATTTGGCAGCGGTCACTGGAACCAATGGAAAAAGCACCGTGTGCGCCCTCGCGAAGGAAATGATGCTCGCCTCGGGGGTCCCAGTTGAAGTCGGGGGCAACTTTGGTGGCAGTCTGTTGAAGAAACTCGGAGCCTCCACAGAAGAGACACGCTGGATCGTTGAGATTTCTTCGTTTCAGGCATCTCGTCTCGGACTCGAGATTCCCCGTCCTCCCCTCGTCGCCCTGACCTGCTTCGCTCCCGATCATCTGGATTGGCACGGAGATGAAGCCACTTATTTTCAGGCCAAGCTGAATTTGCTCCGGGGCCCACATCGAAAACCGGCCAAGGTCATCGTCGCCAAAGGCAGCCCTTTCGTGGACGCGTTCGACTCTCTGGAAACGAAACCACAAACAGTTTCACCGGAAGTACCGGAACTCCTTGAGACCCTCGAGCCACAGTACATCTCGCCAGCCCTTACCGGTGACACCGGTCACTCCAATCTCAAGTTGGCGACAACCCTTGCCCGGGAATTGGGTGCCAGTGTCGAGGGTTGCCGGATCGCAGCAGAAAATTTCCAGGGACTGCCCCACCGTTTCGAATTCGTTCCCGGAAAAGATGACCTGATTTACATCAACGATTCAAAAGCGACCACACCCGATGCCACGATTGCGGCACTGTCGAGACTGAACGGTGTCATCCACTGGCTTTGCGGGGGTAAAGACAAGGGAATCGACATCGATGCGCTGGTCTCATGCTGCAAATCAGCACACGTTTCTGTCTATCCCTATGGTGAATCCGCAGGAAAACTGGCTCTCCATTTTGAGGGGGCCCGGCGATTCGAGACTCTTGAACAGGCTTTCCATGACGCCAGGAACCGCGCCCGTGCAGGGGAGACCATCCTTTGCAGTCCCGCCTATCCCTCTTATGACCAGTTCGTTTCTTTCGAAGAACGGGGTGAAGCATTCCGCAAGCTGGTCGCTTCCGTAACACCAGCCCGCTGAATCACCGGCATTTTTCAGGACGCATGTGAGGGCAGGGACTGGACCTGTCAGGGAATTGGGTCCAATCTGGGTCTGTTTTTCCCGTTGAAGTTGGAGCAGATTTCCGTGGCCAAGTCTCACACCGTCTACCTGTGTCGCGAGTGCGGTTCTACCCATGAACGCTATATGGGCCGTTGCCCCGATTGCGGCACCTTCAACTCTCTCTCCGAGTACAAGGTCAAGGAAGACAAACCCGGTCGCAGTGCACCCCGCTTGAGTGGTGAACAGAGTGAAGCAGTGCCCATCGGAGAAATAGAAGCCCGGGAAGAGGATCGGGTTCAATCCGGTCTCGGTGAAGTCGATCGGGTTCTCGGGGGAGGACTGGTCCCCGGAAGCGGCATCCTCCTCTCCGGCGAACCCGGCATCGGCAAGTCGACCCTGTTACTGCAAGTAGCCCAGTCAGTGACATCTGAACAGGGAGGCAACCAGCGTTTCCTCTATGTCACCGGTGAGGAGTCCGCAGCCCAGGTGAGATTGAGGGCGGATCGAATCGGTGTCTCCGGAGACCAGCTGTGGCTTCTCTCGGAATGTGACCTTGAAGCGATCGAGGCTCAGGTCAAAAAAACGTCCCCCGCGGTGGTCGGCATCGACAGTATCCAGACGGTTCGCTGGGATGATCTCCCTGCTGGAGCCGGCGGAGTGGTACAAGTTCGCGAAGTCACAGCCAGGCTGATTTCGCTGGCACGGCAAGAGGGATTCGCCCTGCTTCTCGTGGGGCACGTCACCAAGGATGGAACCGTTGCCGGACCCAGAACCCTCGAGCACATGGTCGACGGTGTTCTGCAATTTGAGGGTGAGAGGGGTAATGCCCTGCGAATCCTTCGGGGACTGAAGAACCGCTTTGGATCCACGGAAGAGGTGGGCATCTTCGAAATGCGGGCCGATGGTCTTCACGAAATCGACAACCCTTCAGGCCTGCTCCTTTCCGATCGCTCCACCGCCTCTCCGGGATCTGCCACTGCTGCGATTCTCGAGGGAACGCGCCCCCTGTTGATCGAGGTTCAGGCCCTCGTCAGCCCGGCGGCCCATGGATCTCCGGCAAGAAAATGTTCCGGCATCGATGCGGCAAGACTCTCGATGCTGGCTGCGGTACTCGAAAAGCGTTTGGGTATTCCTCTTGGCGGGTGCGACATTCACGCCAACGTGGTCGGTGGCGTCAAGTTGCGGGGGACCGCAGGGGACCTCGCTCTCGCAGCAGCATTGCTCTCCTCTTTCCACGATCGCCCACTCCCCAGAGATCTCGTCTTCGCCGGCGAAGTCGGGCTTCTCGGTGAGGTGCGCCCGGTTCCCGGCACCCGCCAGCGCCTTGAAGAATCTGCTCGCCTCGGGTTCAACATCGCCTGCGTGGCTCCCGGCAGTCTCGAAGACTCTGGTCCCAAGGGAATGAAAGTGCACGAGGTTCCCGAACTGGCCCAACTCGCTCGCAGGTTTGTCGACTGATGCCCGCTTCACAGATCGCCCCGGATTGGGATCCCAACCAGTTCGCAGGCTTGCGCCGCTGGAGTCTGCTCCTGTTTGTTACGGGACTGTTGTTCTTGACTGCTTCCCGAATTCCTCTGTTCCACATCGAAAACAATCCGGCGCTTCAAGCGTGGGAGTCCTTCTATTCAGAAAATGGGCAAGCAACCCCAAAGCGTTGGCCGCAAACCGATCAACACGGGGTGACTTTTGATCAGCAAATGATTCTGGAAGTTCGAACTGCCTATGACCCCGGTGAAGCCGCACCAACATGGCTTCATTCTTTGCGACGCTTCGCCTCACTGACCACCCACTTGGCAGAGGGATACGCTGTCGTGGCCTTGCTATTGATAATGACCATCTTCACCCGGATGAAGTCTTCCTGGCGTGATTGGCGGGGGCCGGTTCAAGGAGCCTTTCTGGGAGCGATCACAGCGGGAGTTGCTGTTCAGGGACTCAAGATCCTGATCGGTCGTGGCCGGCCCAATGAATTGATCTACAGGGCGTGGCCAGATTGGCAGCCGATCTCACTCGAACACAGCCACCACAGCCTTCCCTCCGGGCACTCCACTGCTGCTGGGGTGATGGTCACTATGTTGTGCGTGCTCTTTCCCCGGCTAAGTGGGCTGTGGATCCTGCTGGGAATCTGGCTCTGTGCGACGAGAGTCCTGACTGCAGAGCACTGGCCCTCTGACACGATTCCGGGATTTCTCCTCGGTGCCCTGTGCAGCGCCTTCTGGATCAGCAGATTTCAACGCGGTGCTGACCGAAACCAGAGAGACACGTCCAGCCAGCGTCCATTGGAATAGTTGAAGATCCGCTTCTCCCAGCTTTTCGTCACACGGGGTTGGTTCTGAACAAGGTCAGAAATCGGATCCTGGTCATCCTTCTCAACCGCAGAGATCAGCCAAGCGGTACCTTCCTGATTCAGCCATGGTTCAACCGATTCCCATGCCAACTCTGTCACACCTGGTTGCCCAGGGATGGCCTGGGCCTCCAGCGCGTAGAGAAGAGAAGGTTCAAAGAAGCCCACCGTCGAAACGGAGGCTTTGGAATCCGGAGAGCCTGAGGCCTGGATGATCTCCGTGATGGGCTTCGCTATCTTGCATCGGGGTTCCAACCATCCGGCACCCAAAAGAATGAAGGCCATTCCCAGGGCCACAAGTAGTGCACTTCCACCGGGTGCTCGCATCGATTCGAAGGTGGACTGGGGTTTCCATCGGAAGATACTCCAGATTGCGGCAAGGAAAAGCAGCTGTGCCGGTATCGCGATCAGTATCGACCCACTGACCTGAAACACCGCAACTCCCCAGGCGATGACCAAAAGTATCAGCAGCCATACGGTCAATGCACGCCCCACCCTGAAAGAGCGGGAACTCCATATTGAAGAACTTCTCTCTCCAAAGGATGACCACAACCATGCCCCGGCAACGGCCACCCCAGGAAATGCAGAGAGGATGTAATGGGGCAACTTGGTTGCTACCAGAGTCATCAACAGCAGGACGGGTATCGTCAATCCTGCGAGAATCAGACAGGTCTTCCGATCATCGTTACCGTTCAGAGAACGCTGAAAAATCCCCGGAATCAGAAGTGCAGAGATCGGAGCAGCTCCGACCAACAGTACCGGAAAATAAAAGGGCAGGGACACAAGCCAGCCGATGAATCCTGAAGCACCATGACTCTCCAGCGGTTCCGAGATCCTCTGGAACACATGTCGACCCAGGCCAATTTGCAACAGTTCCCCGCCCGTCTGCTGATTCGCCGGGATTCCCCAGGCCAGAAAGCAAGCCACTGCGATCCCAGTTGCTCCAGTCGCCTCCCACCACCATCGCCGATCCCACTGCACACTGGTTTTTCCCACCAAAGCAATGAAAACAGTTCCAAGCCAAAAAGCAGCCAAGCCCACAGGGCCCTTCGCCAATAATGCCCAGGCCAGGGCCAGTGATAGGATCGCGAAATGGCCGCTCTTTTTTCCATTCACCAGTCGGTCCACCATCACTGCCAGTGAAATCGAGACTCCGGCCATCAGGATTCCGTCTGCTGTCGCAGCGGTCCCGATAAAGATGGGGATGGGCATACACATCAACAGCCAGAGTGAGCGGTAGCCGAGTTGGCTTCCTCCGAGATTTCGACCGATATGAAAAGTGGCCAGTGCCATCACCAGAGACCCGAGGATGGATGGCATTCGTACAGCGAGATCCGTGGCTCCCCACATGCGAATCCAGGGATTCATACACCAGTAAATCAGGGGAGGTTTGTCAGCACGGAGTTCACCATTGAAAGTGGGAACCAGATAGTCGCCGGTTTCCAGCATCTCGACCGCTGCCCGTGCAAAGCGCGGTTCGTCCCTGTCCCAAAGCGATGTAAAGGATGCGACCGCCAGATAAAAACAGAAGCTGACCAGCACCAATCCACACAGATAACGGGTTGACCACTCTTTTGGGGTCGTCACTTCAGTTTCCCCAACACTTCCTGAACACGATTCCAGTCGACCTCCGGGGGTGAAACCGACCGGGGCTGATCGGTGACCCCTTCCGCCTCCACCTGATCACGAATCGTCCTGGCGCGCTCTTCGGGATGGGGATGCGTCGAAAACCATGCGGGAGGTTGCTGCCCACCCTCTTCGGCCAGTCGCCCAAAGAAACGGGACATCGCCAGAGGGTCCCAGCCTGCCGCTGTCAGCATTTGAAGTCCCACCGCATCCGCTTCTCTCTCATGGTCTCGACTGTAGCCGTTGCTCAACAGACTCTGCGTAGCCTCGCCTCCTGCCGCCGCCACCCCTCCCAGATCTCCGACCAGTAATTGGATCGCCAATCCGATCGTCGCAACTTGGGTAATCTGGCGAATGCCGTGTCTTTCGGTGGCATGGGCCAGCTCGTGAGCAAGAACAGCGGCAACTTCGTCGGCAGATTTCGCATTTTCCATCAGACCGGTGAAGATGGTGATCGATCCCCCTGGAAGACAGTAGGCATTGATCTGCGGATTTTTAACCAGAGTCCAATTCGGCTTCAGACCCTCGGCAGGCAAATGAGGTAAAAGTGAATCGAAGATGGCTGCGGTTGCCTCCAACAGCACCGGATCCTCTACCACTTCATAATCCTGAAGCATCAATTCATGAATCGGTTCACCAATCGTCTGATCCACCTCGATGGGAACCCAGTCGATGACGTTCCGCGTCACGTGACTGAGAAAAAAGAATCCCCCTGCAATCAGAGCCACCAGAATGATCCCTGCGAACCAGTAAAGCTGTGACTCTGATTTTTTTGTCTGGTAAAGAAGGCCTGCCATCGCCGTCAGTTCTTCCGACAACTCTGAAGGAGCCACATCCTGTAAACGGGCATAGACTGCGGGATTGCGTGTTGAAAAACCGGTATTGCTCGTTGTATCCAGTACATCGAGGCATTTGCCGACTACGCTGGCTTCACAGTGCTGAAGGTCCAGCGTCACGGGCGGAAAGTTTTTCGCAGAGAGGGTCACCTCACGCCCCTGAAAACTCAGGGTTGCCGGCCCCCCCACTCCGAGGGAGCCGCCATGGCCGGTGACATCGAACTGATTCTGATCATCAGGATCAGACAAGGCCTGGCCCTTCGGGATCCGCTCTCAATGCCTGTTCAGCTCCCAATCCTGATGGTGCTTCCACACGCTCGATGGAAACCGCAGCCACCTTGAATTCGGGGGTCTCTGTGCGCGGGTCCACTTCCGGATTGGTGACGAAGTTGGTCATCACCTCTTCAGGGAAAGCAAAGCTCATGAACACGGTTCCCCGGGGTGAGGTGCGAGTCACGGCCACACGGGTGATCACTTCTCCCCTTCTGGATTTGATACGCGCCCAGTCTCCATCGGCCAGCCCGAGGCGATCGGAGTCGGCAGGATGAATTTCCAGCCATTCATTGGGAACCAGAATTCTGAATCCACCCGAGCGGCCCGTCATGGTGTTGCTGTGGTACGTCGGCAATCGACGGCCCGTCGTCAGGTAGAAGGGATACTCTTCATCCGGATTCTCTGAAGGGGGCACGTAATCGAGCAACTGCAATTTGCCTTTGCCGTTGAGGAATTCTCCTTCGTGAAGAATGGGTGTTCCCGGGTGATCCTTGTCCGGAACCGGCCAGGAAAGATCCCCTTTCTCGATACGATCGTAAGTCAGCCCAGCGTAGATGGGCGAGAGAGCCGCCAACTCATCAAAAACTTCTTCGCTGCTCTGATATTCGAAATCGACCGAGGTCCCCATACGCTGAGCCACCTGAGAGATGATCCACCAATCCGGCATTGCCTCACCTGGAGGGTTTGCGGCCTTGCGAATCCGCTGTACCCGACGATCAGAGTTGGTGAAGAAACCATCGACCTCGGTGAAAGCAGCAGCGGGGAAGACCACGTCCGCCAACTTGGCGGTGTCGGTGAGGAACATGTCCTGCACGACGAGGAAATCCAGAGACTCCAGAGCCTTGGTGGTGTGTTTGACATCCGGATCGGTGACCAGGGTGTTCTCTCCGCAGATCCACATCGCCTGGATCCGTCCATCGACGGCATGATCGAGAGCGGCGATCTTGGTGATCCCTTTCTTGGGATCCATCGGTACGCCCCACGCCTTCTCGAATTTCTCCTGGCAGGCGGGGTCTTCCACGGACTGGAAGCCGGGATAGTTATTCGGCAATGCGCCACAGTCGCCGGCACCCTGAATGTTGTTCTGTCCTCGCAGCGGATTGACCCCTGCAGACTTCTTACCAAGGTTTCCGGTGATCAGCGCAAGGTTACACAGACTCTGAACGTTACTCACGCCACAGATATGCTCTGTGATTCCCAATGTGTAGTAGATGCCGGCACTCTCCGCTTTGGCATACTCGATGGCACACTCGCGGATCAACTCAGCAGGAACGCCAGAAATCTCTTCGGCGTATTCCAGAGTGAAAGGCTGGAGATGGGCCTTCAACTCTTCAAAGCCCTCAACCCGCTCTTCAATGTATTCCTTGTCCTCGAGGCCTTCATCGATGATGACCTTGGCCATCGCATTGAAGAGGGCTACGTCAGAACCGAGCTTCAAGGGCAGATGACCATCGGCGTATTCCGTCAGCGGAATCTTCCGAGGATCCACCACGTAGAGCTTGGCTCCTTTACGTACCGCTTTTTTCACTCGCACCGCGATGATGGGGTGGCACTCGGTCATATTCGTACCCACACACAGCATCATTTTTGCGTCTTCGATCTCCGGGATCGAGTTCGACATGGCTCCGCGTCCAATAGAAGCCGCCAGACCGGCGACGGTAGGGCTGTGTCAGCCACGCGAACAGTTGTCGACCTGATTCGAATTCATGACCGCCCGGGTGAACTTCTGCAGCATGTAGGAACCTTCACCCGGAGCACGACCACTGGCGATGGCATAGAATGCCTTCGGTCCATGATCCGCTCGCACACTCATCAATTTCTGGGCGGTGTAATCGAAAGCCTCATCCCATGAAACGGGTGTCAGTTCACCATTCTTGCGAATCAACGGTCTGGTCAATCGATCTCCGGAGTTGACGAAATCAAACCCGAATTGACCTTTGACGCAGAGCGCTCCTTCGTTGACGGGCCCGTCGAGGACCGGAGTCACACCGATCATTTTTCCGTCACGACTATGGAGATTGATGGAGCAACCGGTTCCACAGTAGGGACAGACACTCCGGGTGACTTCCACCTCTCCCGGAATCTCGCCCTGACCGACCATCTTCTTGTCTGCCAACGCACCAGTCGGGCAAGTGTAGATGCACTGACCACAAAGAGTGCAATCACTGTCCATCAAGCCGCCGTCAAATGCGGTGGCGATACCTTTGTTCCAGCCACGACCAGTCATGGTAATTGCGTGATCCGCTTCCACCTCGTCGCAGATGCGAACACAGCGATAACAGGAGATGCAGCGATCGTAGTCGCGCAAAAGGAATGGATTTGAGTCATCTTTGGAAGCATTGCTGATGGCTCCCAGGAAACGCTCGCGACCCACCTCAAGTTTTTCAGCCAGATCGTGGACTTCACAGGTGCCGATGTCCCGACAGCGGGGGCATTCGTCATCAGGATTTTCCGAGAGCACCATCTCCATCAGTGTCGACTGCATTTTGCGAATCGGATCACTGCCGGTACGGATTTCCATTCCGGACTCTGCCTTGAGGGTACAGGAGGAAGCGGGCAAACGTCGCCCTTCGACCTCGACCACACACAAGCGGCATGAACCGTATGGATCCAGTCGCTCGTCATAACAGAGGGTCGGAACAAAGGCTCCCTGACGACGGGCGACCTCAAGGACGGTTTCACCCGGCTGGAAGGCCACTTCCGCACCATCGATGGTCATCCTGTTTTCGTTACTCATCATCGGCCCCTTCTGAGGCTTGCGTACTGCCATTCAATTTCTGCTGGATCTGATCAGGCCAATACTTTTTCAGCATGCGGGTGATGTAGGGAGCGGCCAGACCCAATCCACAGGCACTGGTCTCACCCAACACTTCTTCCAGATCCTCGATCTCTTCCATGATCCCTTCGCGTACCGGCTGCCCTGATCCGAGTTCATCGAGAATCTCGGTCATGCGCGTCGTGCCGATCCTGCATGGGAAACACTTGCCACAGGATTCTTCTTTCAGGAAATGCATGCTTTCTCTGGCAGCCTTGATCATGCAGCGGGTGTCGTCATGAACAACGATCCCTCCGGCACCGAGCATCGCGCCCAATCCGTCGAGAGAAGCGGGATCCAGGCGGACATCAAGATCCTCTGCTCCCACGAGACCACCACTGACACCGGCCATCGTCACGCCCTGAATTTCGCGACCGGGAAGCGGACCTCCGGCAAACTCGACAAGGAGCTGGCGCAGGGGAGTCCCCACGGGGACTTCGTAGTTCCCCGGACGCTGAATATCCCCGGAGACACTGAAGATGCGCATGCCATTCTGCTCGCCGAGGCCGAGGTCACTGAACCACTGCCCTCCGTGCTCCACGATGGGAGGCACCGCACAGAATGTTTCCACGTTGTTGACGATGGTGGGTTGCTGGAAGAGACCATGGGTCGTCGGGAAAGGCGGCTTCTCTCTGGGGAAGGGATGCTTCCCTTCGAGGGAGTTGAGCAGCGAGGTCTCTTCACCGCAGATGTAGGCTCCCGCTCCGCGACGAATGAGAATGCGGAAGGGTCGGCCACTGCCGCAGGCATCTTCGCCGAGGTATCCCGCCGCCGTTGCTTCATCGATGGCGGCTTGCAATGACTCCAGAATCTCAGGGTATTCCCAGCGCAGGTAAATGATCCCCACTTCTGCACCGGTCACCAGTCCCGCACAGGTCATCCCTTCAAGCAGGGCGTGAGGCGTGTGCGCCATCAGCACTCTGTCTTTGAAGCAGCCGACTTCACTCTCGTCTGCATTGCAGATGATCCATTTCGGGCCGCGATTCTCATTGCGAACCACTTCCCACTTCACACCGGTGGGGAATCCCGCACCGCCGCGTCCGGTCAGACCGCTGGTCTTCAGTTCGCTGATCAGTTTTTCAGGATCAGACGCCGCCAGCAGAGGGGATTTCCATGCCCCCTTCTCGAGGGCAACCTTCAAATCAGAGACTCCGTCGCGGATATGCTGGAAGAGGCATTCCTGTTGCCCCGTCTCGGGTGGCAGGGGCATCGTCGCCTCCACCGCTTCCCCGATGGCACCGGGTTTGGCCCCATGGAGGAACTTCTCGCCGATCAGCAGCGGGACAGGAACGTCACAGCGACCAGGACATGAGATCTTCTCGATCTTGCCGGAGTGCTCAATTCCCAGATCAGCACCGGCAACCTCTTCACAGAGCTGATCGAGGTCGTGGAGGCAACACGCCGAGTTTTCGCAGACCCGGATATCCGGGATCGCCTTCGGCTCCAGCTGGAAGAAGTGGTAAAAAGTAACGGTGCCGTAGAGATCACTGATGGGAATGTCCATCCGCTGGCTGACCCGCCTCAGGGCAGGCTCCGGCAGATAGCCATAATGATCCTGAATCGCATGGAGAATCGACAGGAACGGAGCCGGCTCCTCGAGCCATTCGTCGAGAATGCGATCGGTGATCGGATCCTGAACCTCTACCTGTGACTTCATGATTCTCCGATCGCTGTCAGGACATCCGTGGCAGATCCACGGCAAATCAGACGCCCACCTCCGAAATACGGCAAATTGGACACTCCCAAGGTATCGAGATCGGGCAACTTCAACAAGGGCAGGAAGCCCACTCTGACCACCGATATCCGGGCTTTTTGAGACCTCTCGGGTCAATCTCGACAGGCTCAGTTGCCCTTGAATCTGACCCGGACAAAAAAATGGCCCCGCCGGTTCCCCGGCAGGGCCATATCCCTCGATCGATCACACCATCTGTTAACGAATCGACAGTGCGTCCACATCCTCCGAGGAATCGATCCCCAGAGCCGTGAGATCGAGGATCAATTGGGCGCTTCCGGAGGTCGCTCCTCCAAAGGTGCCGGTGAAGCGGGAGACATCCTCGTCTGCACCACTGGCTCCGGAACCGGAGTAACTGCCCACCGTAGAGAAGAGCAGCGTGCCATCAAAATCAAGGCTGATGCCATCCAGATCTTCTCCACCACTTTGGCTGAATCCGACATCACTGCCGTCGAAGAAAAGGGACCACGATCCCCCCGAGTTGGCACCGAGAGAAGTGGGCGTAAAGAGAGCCACATTTTCATCATGGCTGTTCGGCCCCCCACCCTTGGCAGTTCCCACCGTGGAGAAGAGGAAGGTGCCATCATCGAGCACACAGACCCCATCGATATCTTCCCCATTGGTGGTCAGACTCACATCAGAACCATCAAAGAAGAAGCTCCATGAACCGGAAGTGTTGGAACCGGTACTCGTGGGTGTGAACAGAACCAGGTCAGAGTCATCAATATCGACACCATTCGGTCCACCGGTAAGCCCAAACAGCGTGAAAGCATTGTTGAAGGACATTACGACACTGCCATCTGCAAGAACGCTGAGAGCATTGATATCGGTGCCACCGATTCCGACGTCACTGCCGTCGATGAACATGGCCCAGGTCCCCGTTGCCGGGTCGTAGGTCACCACATCTTCGTCTCGTACCGTACCGACACCGGGAACGAAGGTGTTGTTGACGAAACTGAGGTAGTACAGCGTTGTCGAAGGAGGCGGTGGTGGTGGCGGCGGATCGTTGACGACCACACATCCGCTGCATACTGCAGTATCCGATCCACCAGGGCCGGTGGCGGTCAGAGTCACCGTGTAGGTGCCCGCACTGGTGTAGGTATGCGAGGGACTGGTCGCATTCGATCCGTTTCCGTCTCCAAAGTCCCAACTGTAGCCGCTGATGTCTCCACTGCTGAGATTACTGAAGGCCACCGTCAACGGCGCATCGCCATTGTCCGGAGTCAGAGTGAAATCGGCGACCGGAGCCGGAGGCGGCGGCGGTGGCGGATCTGTCACGGTGATGCAATTGCTGCAAATCGCGGTATCGGATCCACCAGGTCCCGTCGCTGTCAAGGTCACGGTGTAGTTGCCTGCAACGGTATAGGTATGCGAAGGATTGGTTGCAGTCGAACCATTTCCATCCCCGAAGTCCCAGTTGTATCCGCTGATATCCCCACTGCTGAGATTGCTGAAGTCGACCGTTAAGGGTGTTTCACCTGAGGTGGTCGAAACAGAGAAATCGGCAATCGGTGCACTCGGTGGAGGAGGAGGCGGATCACTGACGACCACGCAATTCCCACAAACCGCAGTATCGGATCCCCCCGGACCAGTCGCAGTCAGCGTCACGGTGTAGGAGCCCGCCACTGTGTACACATGGGAAGGATTCGTTGCAGTCGAGGTGTTGCCGTCTCCGAAGTCCCAACTGTATCCACTGATGTCACCGCTACTTTCATTGGTGAAGTTCACCGACAGCGGAGCATCCCCAGAGGATGGAGAAAGTGAAAAGGCTGCCACCGGTGCCGGAGGAGGTGGTGGCGGAGGAGGATCTTCGACAGTGATGCACGAGGAGCACACTGCGGTATCCGAGCCCCCGGGTCCCGTCGCTGTCAAAGTAACCGTATACGTCCCGGCACTGGTGTAGACGTGGGAAGGCTCGGTCGCGGTTGAGCCATTGCCGTCTCCAAAGTCCCAACTGTATCCGGACACATCCCCGGAAGTCAGGTTGGTGAACGCGACCGTCAGAGGAGTTTCACCCGAGGTCGGATTGGCACTGAAATCAGCGACGGGAGCCGGTGGAGGTGGCGGCGGAGGCGATCCTCCGAAGCAATTCAGAATCGCGGCAACGAGATCTGCTCGCGTCGATGCACCGTCATTCAGACCTGCGATCTCAAAGGACGTACCAAAGGTGCGGTAACCGCCGGCATCGTTGAACACTCCCACATTGTACGAAGGACTGGGGTTCACCAGGGTCACCGTTGCCGAGCCGGTGGCTCCGAGGCGGTCCATCCAGTTGTTCTCACCGGAGTAACTCCACGATTGTCCACTCAGATCACAGCCGGTCCCTGCTGCACCCGTCACCGTCGACAGGTCTGCACTGCCATCGGCAAGACCACTGATGCCAAAACGACCGTGCAGGGTTGTTGCCGAATCATAGGCCCAGGTATCCCCGCCCTCCATGTAGAGGAAGTTGCCACCGACACCATTGGTCAGGTAGGCATCCAGAGTGGAAGACTCCCCCGAAGAGAGAACGTGGTTGGAAGGGTAAATGCCGAGGTTGACCCACACGGCTTCAAAAACATCGAGGTCTGCAACATCGCCCAGAGAACTGACCACCAGGGGCTGACGACCTGCGGCGGTCAGGGCGTCTGCGAGACCCTGCCCCCCTGCCACCGTTCCAGAAGCTGCGGAGGGAGCCCAGACCAGATCGGTGGCTCCACCGATGGAAAAGATGTTACAGCTGACGGCTGCACTCGGATCCGATCCCTGGAAGCCCCGAACCGAATACGAGGTCGAACCCACCGGCGTGTTGTTGTCGGTGTAAGAAGTTGCGGAGCCGGAAAGGGTCGCCAGCAAAGTGCCATTGCGGGTCACTTCGACAGAGGTGTAGCTGTCACCATTACTCCAGCTGAGAGAGGTCGAAGCGCCACTGTTGTTGCAGGACAGATTGGTCGGTCCGGGAACCAGACTGGCCACTGCCAGCAAAAGTGCCTCACAGTTGACCCTTCCATAACCCATATAGATGTCAAAGCCGGGTGTGTCTTCTGAAGGCGGGCCGACTTGATCATCCGCGGTCTGGCGCATCAGTGTTCGCACCTCCGCCTCGGTCAATCCCGGAGCGACAGCGAGCAACAAGGCTCCAGCACCTGCGGCATGAGGCGTGGCGGAGGAGGTACCATTGAAACTGGTGGTGTAATCGCCGGAGGCATACCCCCCGGAACCAGCGATATCAACCGTGGTGGTCAACGGACCAGGAGCAACGAAATCGAGAGTCGATCCGTAGTTGCTTCCCCACCAGGTTTCTCCGTCGCAGGAGGAAGGACTCTTGCGTTCATCACAGGGGCTCGATGCTCCGACAGCGATCGCTTCAGGATACGCGGCCGGATAGGAAACCCCACCATTGTCATTGCCGGAAGCGAAGAAGTTCGGACAACCCAATCCCCCACGACCCACAGTCGTTCCATAACTGACGGCATTCTGGATTGCAGTACTGGCCGATCCCCCACCCCAACTGTTCGAGAGAACATCCGCACCATTGTCGACCGGCCATGTCAGGCCATCGATGATCCAGTCCGTCTGTGTCCAGTAGTTTCCGAAACCGATACGAATCGGCATGATCTTGCTGTTCCAGGTGACACCGGTCACGCCGATACCATTGTTGCCCGAGGCGGCAACGATGCCTGCACAGCAGGTACCGTGACCATCCCCCGAGTTGGCATTTCCGGGTACTCCTCCCGGTGTCGGATCTGCAGTCACGGCATCAAATCCGGCAACCATGTTGGCTATCAGATCCGGGTGATCCACATCGACACCCTCATCAATGATGGCAACGACGATGTCGGAAGACCCCGTAGAGATATCCCAGGCCGCTTCCATGTGCATGTCCGCGCCCGGGGTTCCCCCCGTCTGTCCGGTGTTGTTCATGTCCCATTGACTGGAATACAGCGGGTCATTGGGAGCCGCCATTTCAGGAAGATCATGAATGAAGTTCGGCTCTGCAGCCTCGATTTCATCTTTGAGAAGCAACTCCCTGGAAAGCTCAAAGCCTCTGAGGGGAGATCCGCTGAAAGAAACCAGATAGGTCGGATCGAGTGCGGAAAAGGATCTGATCCGCTGCAGGTCGAACTCCTTGAGGAGAGCTTTGATGTCATCTTCATCAACGGCACCGTCAAAAGTCAGAATCAACTCAGGCCGGATCACCATTTCTGCACGGTCGTACTGAAGCAACGGGGCAGCCAAAGTGATGTCGGGACTTTGCGTGAGAACTTCCGTCAGTTTCATCCACGCAGCAGAGTCGATCCTTCGCGACGTTTCCACGTAGTAAAGACGAGGGTACTCCTGTTCCTTGAAAGAGGTTCCGCCGATTAACGGGCCGGTGCTTTTCAGGATTCCCTGAAGAATCTCATCCTCATCCTCTATTCCCTCTGCGAGAAGGATGGCCAATGTCCCCGGCTGGCTTTGTTCGAGTGCAACCTGAACTTCACCGTAGGGATAAGACCAGGGTTTGGTGGTCGCTTGTCCCCAAACCAGAGATGGCGCCCACAACAACACAACACTGAGAATGATGAATCTGGACATCGTTCCTCCGAAAAGAACGAGCCATCCGCCTGCACTCCGTGCCAGAGTCGGAAGATGAACTCACTGGATTTTGTGTAACAGAGCCAAAACCTCGCAGGCGGATACGAGTGGAACTGAAATCCTGATGACGGATGGCACACCCAAATCAGGCGGACGGATTTCAGATCCGCATTCAGTTTGGATCTTCGATTTGGTCGTGACAAGTGGCCATTTATGAAGTCGAAAACGATGAAAAAAATAATTCACCAATCCCGGTCCGACCGGTCCTGATTTGCGGATGACACCGATGAACCTTTCTTGTTTCTTCAACCTGATCGTGACTGGTCATCCTCTCCAATGCCGATTACCTTTGGTCATCGTTGCATTATGAAGCAAGGAGGAAGCATGTTTCAGCCATGGTTGGCGACTCTGTTGATCTGGATACCCGCGCTTGTCACTGCTGGAGATCCTGCTGAAACTCCCTGGATTTCCCTGAAACCGGAAAATCACAACGGCAAGCACATCGTCTTTGTCACAGGAGATGAGGAATACCGGTCCGAGGAGGGAATGCCCCAGCTGGCAAAAATCCTCAGCAAACACCACGGATTTCACTGCACGGTTCTCTTTTCCATCGACCCTGAAAATGGCTGCATCGATCCAGGAGTTCTCGACAACATTCCGGGATTGAAGGCTCTGGATGATGCCGATCTGCTGGTGCTCTTTACCCGTTTCAGAAACCTGCCCGACGATCAGATGAAACATATCGCAGACTTCGTTGAATCCGGGAAGCCAGTCATCGGCCTCAGAACTTCCACCCACGCCTTTGATATTCCCAAAGACCGCAAGTATCACCGCTGGTCTTTTCGCAACGACCAATGGAAGGACGGTTTCGGCCGTCAGATCATGGGAGAAACCTGGATCGCCCACCACGGAGGTCACGGCTGGCAAAGTACGAGTGGCATCATTCCAGCGGACATGAAGCAGCACCCGATCCTCCGCGGCATCAACGACGGTGAGATCTGGGATCCCTCCGATGTCTACACCGTTCGCCTGCCACTCCCCGATGGTTGCATTCCTGTCGTCATGGGACGGGTTCTCTCAGGCATGAATCCCGAGGACGGTCCCTGCGAGCCGGAAGAACGGGATGGAAAGACCTTCGACAAAAACAATCCCATGATGCCCCTGGCCTGGGTTCGCGAACTGAAGAGCTCTTCCGGAAAAACGCAGAGAGTTTTCTCTACCACCATGGGCGCCTCCCAGGCTTTCACACGGGAAGGCAGTCGCCGATTGTTGGTTCAGGCTTGTTACTGGTGCCTGGGCATGGAAGAGAAGATCGACGGCAAGGGGGACGTCTCCATCGTCGGCAAGTTCAAGCCGACGTCTTTCGGCTTCAACTCGCACACGAAAAACGTACGCCCCAAAGATCTGCTCGACTAGTCGCGACTGCCGCCGAGAAGACCCAGTCTCCAGAGATAGTAGAGCAGGGTCAGAACCGCCTGAATCGTTGCCGCCACATAGGTCAGTGCGGCAGCGCCCAGAACGCTTTGAACCCCCCGCATCTCTTCCTGATCCTGGATCAAACCGCTGTCAGCAAGCAATCGCTTTGCTCTGGCACTGGCATCAAATTCCACCGGCAAGGTGATCAACTGAAACAGGACCACCGCACCAAAGAGAGCAATGCCCGCAGTAATCAGTGGCCC
This sequence comes from bacterium, assembly GCA_029976805.1. Taxonomy (GTDB): domain Bacteria; phylum Planctomycetota; class UBA8108; order UBA1146; family UBA1146; genus UBA12191. Next base: position 6,166 of record JAPOLY010000038.1, on the reverse strand, counting down.
GATGGAAAAGAAGGCCCCGGCGAGGAGTAACGGGAAGGCCAGCCAGGATCCGAGACTGGCAATAGGGACATAGGCACTGCGCAGTCCAAAAAACGGGTATCGGGTCGCATGCTGAATCGCATGGCCTGCTTCGTGGGCTGCAATCGCAGCAGCAGCGACACTGGAACCGTGGTAGTTGCTTTGGGAAAGTCGTACCACCCGATTGATCGGATCGTAGTGATCAGAGAGATACCCATCGGAAATCTCAATGGGGATATCTTCCGCCCCACCCATCTCACAAATTCTTCTCGCGACTTCCGCTCCGGTCATACGGCTGTTGGTTGGAACCTCGGACCATCGTGCAAAGGCACTCTTGACCCGCATCTGGGCCCACATCGCAAACAGAAACGCAGGCCCCACAAAAACGAAGTACATGGGATCAAAATAGAAGAATGCAAACTGGGTCACGGGTCTTTCCTCCTGAATCAGATGGACGGCGGATCACCCGTTGGGGTTCCCATTCGTCACATGTACAGATGAAGGTTTTTCACGGTTGGGTTCCAGAAAATTTCTGCATCACGTGCTCCAATCATGCCTGAAACAGCGATGACCACTGGGCCTCCCCCTTTGGGATCCACTGAAGAGCGTGTAGAATAGAGATATAAATATCCACATTTGTGTCTACAAGACACCCGCAGTGCTCTGACTGCTCTCGTGGATATATCAGTGGCTCTGAATCAAAAATCTGAAAGGAGGCGACCATGAATACTCATGGAATTCACGCCATCATTGTGCTGGCAATCCTGCTTCTGGGATTGGGTAGCAGCCCCCTTCACGCCCAGTTGGACCAGGACGACTTCGAAAGTTATGCCATCGGCTCCACCATCAGTGGGCAGGGAAGTTGGGATACCTGGGATCAAGCCCCCGGAGTCGATTCCATCGTCACCACAGCCTACAACTCAACGGTCGGCGGAGATCGATCCCTGGAGTTGGGACCCGGTGACGATATTGTTCGCCTCTTTAATGGCCTGAATCAGGGTTTGTTCAGTTTCACATCGAACGTCTACATTCCGTCGGGACAGAATGGAAGCTACTACTTCATTCTGCTCAACACCTATGAGCACAACGGTCCCAAAAACTGGTCGGTGCAAGTGGAAATGAACGACGCAACCGGACTCGTCGAAGACTTTGGCGGATCATCTGCTGTCACCGGTTTGTCGACTCCAACAACCATCGTTTACGACCAATGGGTTGAGATCGAAGTGATCGTCGACATTACCAACAACGTCTACAGTGCCAACTACAATGGCGTTCAAATCATGCGCGACAATGTTTGGCAAAATGGCGGTGCAAACCAGATGCGTTGCGTCGACCTCTACAATGGTGGAACCGGTACCTTTTACTATGATGACGTTCTGGTAGACATCGTCGGTGGCTGTGGAAGTTGCTGCCCCTTTGACACACTGAACTGTGTCTCTGATTGCCCCACCGACAGTGTCAATCTTGACTGGAGTAGTTTCCAGACCGGCCCCTACCCTCAGGGAATCACCATTCGTCGTGATGGTGTCGATATCGCTTCACTTCCCGGAGATGCCACCACCTATCAGGATGTGAACGTGGACGACGGTGTTCATGAATATGAAGTAGTGGGTGTTTGCAGTGCCACAACCACATGGTCGACCTCTTGCAGCATCATTCACTGCAGCGCGATCGATAACGATACCTGTGACACTGCTTTGCCCGTCGATCTGGGTGTCGCCACCGCTTTCGATACGACCTTTGCATTGACTGACCCAGCGGCCCCTCCATTCAGTTGCGCCAACGGTGGTTCCGCCGATCAGTGGTATACCTTCACCCCCACCTGTGATGGAGTTTTCAACGTCTCTCTCTGTGGATCCAGTTACGACACCGCCATCGAAATCTTCGATGGTGGAGTCACACCCGGAGATTGCTCCACGATGACCCTGATCGAATGCAACGATGATTTCTGTGGTTTTCAGAGTGCTCTCAATCTGACGGCATTTGTTGGAAACACCTACTACCTGCGAATCTCCGGATTCGGTGGCGACCGTGGCCCCGGGACTCTCAACATTGGAATGGCCGAGATCACCGGACTCAGCGGATTCTACGATTGCACCACCGGCTTCTCCGAAATCGCCTGGGATGGAACCGGTTTTGGCCCGACCTATGACGAGTACGAAGTACTTCGTGATGGTGTCTCCATCGCTTCCGGACTGCCCGCAGGCACGACGACCTTCACCGACACCTCTCCCGTGGTCGGTTCCCAGACCTATCAAGTCGTCGGTATCAGCAATGCCTGTGGTTTATCCACTGCTGGAACAGAATTGACCCTGACCGCCCCTGACCTTTCGGCAACGGATGTCATCTTCAGGGTCGAGCTTCCGGGGGGAGCCATCGACAGTGCTCAGGCTCTGGCTGACGCCTTGAGTGCAACAGGACGGACTCCGGTCATCGTTGAAGGCCAACCTGAAGTTGCAAGTTGTGGTCTTCTCGACCCCGCCACTTCAGCGACAGAAAGACTTTGGTATTGCGGCGGAACTTACCCCAATGGGCAGGCGATGACTCCTGCCTCCGCTGTGGCCATTTCTGAAGCTCAGGCTTTGGGAATCGGGATTTATGTCGAAGCTGGAGACGCGTGGGGATTCGATCCTGTCGACCCGGCCTTTGCTGCCATCGATGGCATCGCCGATGGCATCCTTGATGGCGATGACTCCTTCCTGACGATGAATGGACTCGACAGTGGCTTCGGTCTCGATCTGACCAGTTTCGCTGCGGTCGCCTACAATCAGGACAATGCCGCAGACAATGACTGGACTGATCAGCTGGTTTCCACAGACCTTGACCTGTTGGGACCGGAAGCCGGTCCCATCTGGGAAGAAGGAACGGGCCTCTATGGAACGGGTGTTTACTACAACACCAATGCCGGCGGAAAGGTCATTTGCCAGAGTTGGGAATTGGGTGGCTTCGGTGGTTCACAGGAAGACCTGATCGACAGCTACGTAGCGGCGATGGGGAGTGGTGGCGGAGGTCCCACAGGTCCTCAATTCCGCAGGGGTGACTCCAACGGTGACGGCGGTTTCAACATCGCGGATGCGGTTTATCTGTTGGCTGCACTCTTCAGTGGAGGCCCCGCCAGTGCCTGTTCTGATGCCAGTGACGCCAACGATGACGGCGGAGTCAACATCGCTGATGCCATCTTCAAGTTGGCCACGCTCTTCAGTGGTGGAGCGCCCTTGCCGGCTCCGGGATCTGTCGACTGTGGACTCGATCCCACAGAGCCGGACGGCCTTGATTGTGCAAACTACAACTGTCCCTGACCTGTTGGGGAAGTCTGTAGAAAAGAGGCGAGGGGAAATCCCCTCGCCTCTTTTTTTATCTCTGTATTCAAACTTGCCAGCGGCACTCAATCATCACGCTGGACCGTCTCCGGGGAGAAAGCTGGCAGACAGACTGCCACATACTCTGCACCCCCATCCTCAGGACTACTGTAACGAACCCACTCTCCCGCACGGGCGATGACCGCCTGGCCTGAACGCACCATTTGCTCCCCACCCTCAAATTCGACACGAAGAGCCCCTTGAAGAACCAGTGTCATCTCATCAAACCGGGGGCGTTGCCCCGGCTCCTGCCACCCTCCCGGTGATACCATGCGGGCAACGCTGGCCGCTTCGTCACCGGTATTGACGCGACCCACATATTCCTCGATGCGCTTCGGCATGTTCCCGACAGATTCGACCACTGTCGGTGACTCCACAAACTCGGGCATTTCTGGCTCCTCCCCATGCGTCTGTCAGCCGCAAATCATAACCGAAGCCCGCTGGCAAAAGACCGGATCTGCTGGCACGATGGAGGTCTGGAGGAACGATGAGCCTGCTGACACTGCTGATCCTGCAACTTTGCCTCACTCCTGCTGTCGTGGATGAGCCCACCTTTGAGGGACGCACCCATGAAGAGTGGAAAAAACTGATCCTCCCCGGTGACGAGGATCGCTGGTTGACGATTCCCTGGTACACCAGCCTCCACGAAGGATTGAAAAACTCAGGGCTCGAGGGCAAACCGATGCTGCTGTGGCTGATGAATGGACATCCCCTCGGCTGCACGTGAGGCAATGGCGTGGCGGGCCGGCGGTCCGTCTGGAATGACCCCCGGGTGGTCGAAAAAGCCCGCAACTTCGTACCCGCTACCGATGAGGTCTGGCGCTTGCAGCGACACCCCGATCGGGAATGCCAATTCTTCCGCCAGCAGGTGGCCGGTCGTCGCACTCCTATCGGTGGCTCCTGGCAAGGGTTGTACATCTTCAGCCCCTCCGGAAAACTTCTCGCGCGGCAAAACACCCTGCAGGCGGACAAGGCTCTCCAGTTGATGGACAAGGGTCTCGAAGCATGGAGAACCCTTCCTGAAGAAGAAAGAAAAGCCGCGGAGCCGGAACTCTACCTTCCGGACCATCGCTGGGAACTCTTTTATCCCAGCAAGGGTCTGGTCCTGACGAGTACCTCCCGCGATTTTCCTGCAGGAATGGATGACCCCCAGAAAAGAGGTCGCTGGAATCGAGACCACATCTGGTTTCACGATTCAGAACTCTCTGATTGGTTGCCCCGAAAATTGGAAGTCGGCGAGTCCACGGAACTGCCGAAATCTTTGGCATTGCGTCTCGCACGCTTCCACGTCGTCGACAACATCTCCGGCCAGGAAGGCCCTTTCTCTGACCAGGATATCGAAAAAGCACAGATCAGAGTAATAGTCGATCGCGTCGAGAAAGATCAGGTTCACCTGCTGATCACCGGTGATTTCGTCACCAAAAGCGATGGGGTCTACAAGCTGGGTGAAACCGATTGGAAACACTTCCCCAGCAGAACCCGCGGGGTGAATGCAACGATGCACGGTATCGCGATCTGGAACCCGGCGAAGCAAGGGTTTGATCGCTTCGATGCCATTCTCACCGGAACGGTGTGGGGAGGCAGCGGTCTCAATGGCCGCCGCGGGGTCACCGAATCAAAGCCGGCGAAAGTCGCCTGGTGGATGGAACTCTCCGGAGATCAGCCTGCGGACCGTCTGCCTCCGGCTTTCGTCGATGTCTATGGCGCAGATTGGATTCTGCCCCCCGGTTCCTGAGCAAATAGCTCAGACCGAAGACTTCACGAGACCGGTTTAACCTCTACGTCGACGACCACCTTGCGGTATTCAAAGCTGTTGCGATCCCGCTGGATGCAGGTGACCCGCGTCGATCCCACCCGAACAGCATGCAGGAGAATACGCCCGGTATCCGCTTCCGTTTTCGGAATGAGCCAGGGGCGTGCACCCTTCTCGACCGTCCACCAACGCCCGATCGCTGGAGATGGAAGCCGTAACTCGAGATGACTTCCTACCGTCACTTCCAGCTTCTGGACCGGAGTGTTTTCATTCGAAACCACGGGATCGTGAATCGTGGTGCTCTGGCAACCACAGACCAACAGCAACGAGCCGTATAAAAAACAGACCCTTGTCCAGTAACTCAAAGGCATCTTCCAGCTCTCATTCGATAAGTGGGTGTGTGCGGATCAACGACGTCTTCATTATGCACGGGAACATTGAATCAGCAAAATCCGGCCAGAGTGTGATCAACTGATGGGGCGTCAATTAGGGACCTGTGACTCTTTTCCTTGCGCTCATTCCATGAAAAGGGGCGTCAGGGTGGGAAAGCCCCCCGACGCCCCGATTCAGTTCTCAAGTCACTTCGTCAATTCTTGTTGAGCAGCCCACCACCGGTCAAAATCCACGCAGTTGCCAGCCAGGCCGCCCATTGGTCATATGGAAAAAATCCTCCGACGAAGGCTGCCATTATCAGCATCGTGATCACTCCACGAGCATCGACTCCACTGAGTCCTCCATTGGTGTAAACACCCATGGCCATTCCGGCAACGGTCAGAGCGATGATGGCCTGGGCCCAAAGACCATTATCTGCCAATGCTCCCGTGGCGATGGTGCCCCAGTCAGGTCCCGTTTCGCCGCCCATTTTTCCGATACCCGCCATCAAAATTCCGACGATCAGAAAAATGACGATGCCTATGATCTTGTCCTGCATCTCGATCCCCCAATTCTTGTTTCCACCCTGAGGGTGGCAGACCGGTGAATCCGGCCCCAACAGTGGTCACTTTGGGATCCCGCGGCGACTGGACCCTCAGAGCTT
>JAPOLY010000083.1 GCA_029976805.1 bacterium | reverse complement strand
CGCACACAGTTTTCTCGCGGCTCAAGTCGGCATCGCCGGATCAGCCACCATTGGAGATCAATGTGAGTTCGGTGGCCAAAGTGGAATGGTCGGCCACGCAGAAATCGGATCGAAAGTCCGAGTCGCTGCGAAGTCGGCAGTGCTCTCCGGTGGATTCGAAAATGAAACGGTCATGGGAATCCCGGCGACGGAAGCAGGAAAGATGCGCAGGATTTTCGCCATCCTTCAACAACTGCCAGAGTTGCGCGACAGGATCCTCGACCTGGAGAAAAAGCTCGATCAGGATTCCTGAAATTCAGAATGAATCCAGGGCGGTGACTTGCCCACAGTTTCGCTTTTCTCTATAAGCAAAGCAGTATCAGGAAAGTGCCACCTCTGGCACTACAAAGGAACGGTAAAAATCATGAGGGCCTGTAGCTCAGTTGGGAGAGCGCTGCGTTCGCAATGCAGAGGTCGTGAGTTCGAATCTCATCAGGTCCACCAACCGTTTTGCCCTCGTATGACTATAATCTGCAACTATAAACTACGACTCGAGGTTGCGACTAAAGGCTGCATGCGCTCAAGGTAGATCGCTCTTTGCAGAACCATATGTCCGAAAGCGGTTTGGGTCACCAACTGCACCAACATCAATGGACCGAAAATTTCGCCCGAGGCAAAATTAAAGCGAACAATCTCGTCGCTAACAGAGAGCATGTGGAATAACACTCCTAAATTGAGAATGCCCGTGATCACGGCGAACCAAGGAGCGATTTTGGGTGCACCAGAATCCACGCGATCGTGAATCTGATTCAGTTCATCGGTAATACGCATATGAAGGCTCAGAGTCCCATAAATCTGGTAAACGGGTATGACTGCTCTGGCGATAACACCCAATGCAGTTAGAGATCTCCCCCCGAATCGACCTACTTGCTCCCAAGCAAACATGGTTCGATTAAAGATATAAGCAACAACGACGAGGTTGATGCCGAAGTAAACAATCCAGGAATATTCGAAATCCTCAGCGAATTTCGCTGAATAAAACCATAACACTCCATCAAGAATGATCATCGGAATCATCACTGCCAGCCAGGTGCCACTTCCCGGCAAACTGTTTCCCTGATTCTCCTCCGAGGGAAATTGAGCAGAATCCTCAGTGATTGCAGATTGAGAGTCTATAAGGCGAACAGAGGTCGCTTGGCCCTCAGAAGGTTCGAACTCAACCTTTGCTCCCGGTTCAGCTTTGAATGAGACTGAGCAGTCTGTTTTTGTGAAGTCGTAGCGCAAACCGTCTTCGCCAACAATTTGCCCTGTGCCCTTGGAATCAAAAAAGTCCTCGATGGTCCCCTTCATAGGTCCCCTTCTGGCAGGCTCGATTTTGTAGCAGGCTCGAATATGGAATTGTACTCGACTTAAGTCATCACTCAAGTCTCCGACCGGCTCGACAAAATTGCTTCATGCATTTGAGAGCAGGTGTACATCGTCATTTTTCTGCTTAAATTAGACGTAGTAGCAAATGGGGATTGGATCGCTCTTGAACGTTTCGCAATGCAGAGGTCGTGAGTTCGAATCTCATCAGGTACACCAACCGTTCTGCCCTTTCCTGCTGTTTCTGATTCTTTCTCTCCTCCCGATCTCTGGATGCTCTTCGGTTAAAAACTATCTTTGGGAAACGGAACCCGTTCAGAAAGAGGCTCCGGCGATGAAAACTCGAGTCTTGGTCGTTCACGGTCTGTTCAGAACCCAGAGGGCCATGCGGCCCCTGCGCAAGCCTTTGACCCGGGCCGGTTACGAGGTGATCGAATACCGCTACCCCACGACTCAGGACAAGGTGCAGGAACATGCCAAGGCCCTGCGGGAGTATCTTCTTGAGATGGTCGCTGAGGATTCACAAACACCGATCCGCCTGGTGGGACACAGCCTCGGTGCGGTGATCAGTGTGATTGCCACCACCCCTGCCATTCCCGGGATCGATCGTGTCGTTCAGATCGCCCCACCCAATCTGGGCTCGCCGGTCGCGGAAAAGTTCGAGGGGATGTTTGGTCGCTTCATCCTTCCCCTGAAAGAACTGAGCGCCAATACAGGTGGTCCCCTGCAGGGGGTCGAGCCCGGAACTGAAACTGGAGTGATCGCAGCACGAAGTGATCAACTGGTTCCCATTCCGTGCACGGCGCTGAAGGGATCGAAAGATCACATCTCATTGCCGGGAACCCATACCTTTGTCTTCTGGCGTGATCAGGCCCATCAGGAGATCCTGCACTTCCTGGAACATGGACAGTTTTCGGATGCCGCCGAGCGTGTGGAGTTGGATCAGGATTCCTGATCGTCGGTTTCGCCAGTCGTTTGAGCATCGAGGAATCGGATCACCTCATCTGCCAACAGGGGCGGATCCTTCACCTCAAAAGTGCAGAGCAACCGTTGCGGATCCATCTGGTGCTGATATCGGGGATCATAATGATTCACCAACAGGTCTTCTGCGACTTCATGAACCTCACCAGCCGCCAGCTTTTCACAAAGCTGATTCATTTCCGCAGGTGAATAATCGCTATGGGGCCCCAAGGATTGCAAACGTTCAATCAAGGGTTCCCAGCCCCCTGCAGTCTGGTAATCCTCTTCCAGAATCTGACAACGGGTCTTCATGCTGGCCGTGAGCTGAATTTTTGGCGCGGCCTGCATTTGCTCCCACAAGGATAGCGGAATCTCCCGATTACCCACTTTGCGGCTCTCTGCTTCGACCAGAGTCCACCCACTTTGTCCACGCTGTTGAAGCCAATGACGATAGAGTCGCGATTCAAACCGTTTCTGACTCGCAGGGTTGAGTCCGACGTCTCCCAGCATCGAACTGCGATGCTCTGCAAAACCCTCAAGGTCGAGAATCTGCAGAGGCCTTGAGCGGGCAATTTCCCTCAGCAGGCGCGTCTTTCCGGTTCCGGTCAAACCGTCGACGACAAAGAGACGAGGAAAATCAAGTTCCCTTAAATGCCGACGTACCATGGTCCGGTACCCGCGATACCCATCGATTAATTGGGCGGCAGCGTGGCCCATGTCGCACAAAAACTGAACGACATGGCGGGACCGATCCCCTCCGCGGGCACAACAGATCACCAATCGTTTTCCACTTTCGAGTTGAGACTCCAACTGGGAAAGGAAATGATTCAATCTTGACCGTAACTGCGAAAGGGCCCAGTCGGTGGCGGCCTCCACCCCTTCCAGCCGAAAGAGGGTTCCCACCCGGGCTCTCTCCTGATCGTCGAGAAGAGGAATGTTGACCGCATGAGGAAGGTGATCCTCGGCATATTCTGCCGGGGAACGCACATCGATCACCCGATCCGAATCCTGTAGCTGGGTCAGCGCCAACTGGGGAACCGGTCCTCTGCGAGGCTGAAAATCGAGTTGGGGACTCCCGGGGCCGGGTTTCACGGATTTCCTCCGTTAATCGGGGTCGAAAAAATGACCAGAACTGCCAAAATAACTCAAATTCTGGCAACCGGGGAGGACCTGTGGGGTTTTCCAATCAAGAAAGGGTGCATTTTGTCGTCAGGCGAAGATATGACCGACGAAGAGCTGATGCACCGCTTTCAACAAGGCGATCAGGAAGCCTATGAGCAATTGGTCCTGAGGAGCATGGGATTGGTCATGCGTATGGCAATGAGATACATACCCGACCCGGCCAGCGCAGAGGATATCTCGCAGCAGGTTTTCGTGCGTATTTGGCAAAGCAAGGATCAATTCCGGGAGGCCCGTTCCTTCAAGGGTTGGATCTCCACGATCACCCGCAATCTCAGTCTCAATGAAATCCGCACTCGCAAACGCAAGAATTGGAATCCACGATCGGTCTATGTTAACCCGGATCAATCGACGGATGCGGGAACCGAATGGCTTGGCGGTTCGGAACGCTTTAACAATCCCCTTAAACAATTGGAAACCTCGGAACAATTGGCGTCTCTCCGCGAAGCGATGGACGAACTGAATCAAAATGAACACGACGCCATTTACCTGCAGAACATTGAGGGCTGGACTCTCGACAGAATCTCCGACCATCTGGGGATTTCCATCCCGGCAACCAAGTCGCTGCTTTTCAGAACACGAAAAAAGTTGGCTCATAAACTGGCGATCCGCGATCGGCAGTCTGAGCAGATGTCCCAACAGGAAAACGGACGGGAGCATCCATGAATTCGAAACCGGATCCAAAACAGGACCTCCAGAAAACTCTGGACGACCTCCGCGATCAGATCCTTTCAGAGATGCCTGAGACTGATCAACAGGCTTTCCTTGCACGATTGCGTCAGCGCATTCTAGAGGCGGAAGCCACAGGTGCAGACGCCTCTTTCCAAGGGGAACGAGCACGCTGGAAAAGAGCGCCTCTGCTGCTGGCGGCTGCAGTGCTGCTAGGGATTGTTACTGCACTCTTCCAGCCCTGGAGTGAGGACTTGACCACTCCGGTCGAAGCCCCTCCCGTCGCACTGCTTGAAGACCTCGATCTGATTAAAGCGCTGGCCCAGTTGGATTCGACGGCATTGGCCTCTCTGACCGCTGTCGACCTCGGTGCTGCGGTTCTCGTCTACGAGAATGAACAGGACGTTCCCTTTGACCTCTTACTGGCAGCGGTAGAGGAGGAAGAATGAGAAACCCTTATACTTTCTCTCTGTTGCTCCTGTTTTTGATACTCCCTGCAGCCTTGTCGTCCTTGGCTTCTTCTTCGCTTTCGGCGCAAGCAACCGCCCATGCCCAATCGATCGACGAACTTTCTCAGAGCCGCTCAAAATGGGAGCAAATGTCGACAGAGGAAAAACAGCGCTGCCTGAAAGTTTTCAAACAAGTCCAGAAAATGAATCCTGCCGCTCGCAATCGCCTGATCAAACAACTGAAGTCGCTGACTCCAGAACAAAAGTCACAGCTTGGTAAAATCGTCAAAACTTACACCGGTGAAAATCCGGAAAAACGTCAACATGCCAAGCGTGCTTTCCGACAGCGTGAACTTTGGCTGAAAACCCAATCTCCCGAAGATCGCCAGCGCTTCATGGAGAAGGATCCGGAGTTACGCAAGAAACACTACGCCGAAAGATTAGTGCGGGTTCGCAAGCATCTTCTGATGAAGATTCCCAAGCATATGATCGATGCCGAATCATGGAAGGAGCTTTTGAGTGCCTCACCTGAACAATTTCGCCGAGAATTCTCCCGATTGGTCCGCGCCGAGATTTCCACCGTCGTTTCAGATCGCACTTTCCATCTGATCAACGATTTTGAATCTCTCGCCCCCCCGCAGATCATGCGGTTTATTCGTCGGGGAGAGTTTCCGGAAAACCGTGACGATTTGCGTCTGCGCCATGAAGAGCTGGACGAATCAGAAAAAAGGCAATTCAAAGGTGTCTTGATGAAAATCAGCCGTGCTTTCCGCATGGGTCAAAGGTCGGGACCAGCCCATGAGGCTGGCAGACCTCATCCTCCCAAAGGACCTCGTTCTCCCAGGGAGGGAGGATTAGGGCCCGAGGGTGAAGCCGGCAAGGGAAACAGGCTCAAACCAGCACCAAGGTCCCCCGGCGGTCCCAAAAAACGGCGAAACAGAGACGGTTCCCCTTCTTCGGAGAAAAGAGCACGTCCTGTTCCTGAACTTGAGGGAGCTTCTCTGGAAATCAGGGACCAACAGGCCTGAGGTCGCTGATTCAGTGTTCTTGACGCTCTCAGGGGATGGGATACGATACCCGTTTACGACAGGAACACCCCGGTAGACCAAAGAATCCAGCCACGAGGAGAGCCCCCCATGGCAAAAAGAAAAAAACCAGCGAAGCGTGGCGCAGCCGCCAAAAAGACCCCCATGGCCAAAAAGTCGAAGGCAAAAGCCCCATCGACGGCCGGAGGGATCGGCGTTGTCTGCAGTGAGTGCTATTCCGATTTTCTTTACGTGCAGAAAAGCTCCGGCAATCAGCTGACCTGCCCCGCTTGTGGTCACACCGGGATCACTCCGGACGGTGCTGAGGTTCAGAGAATGGTGATGGCCAAAGCGACCGAGTCGAAAGCCTACCTCACCGCAGTGGTTCCCGGCGTACTCTTTGTTCTCGTCGTGCTTTACTACCTGTTGCAACTGAATGATGGCAGCCTCAGCAGTGGCCTCAACTATGGCCTGCTCGGAGCCTCCGTAGTCCTGTTCCTGGTAACGATTATTTTCGCGGCGCGGTATGAAAAAAGCCGTTGCGAAGTTTACTTCTAGATCGATTCCAAAATCAAAAAAGGCTCGCTTCCTGATCAGGAGGCGAGCCTTTTTTTGTGCAGGGCCAGAACCCTCATTCAGAGCGGTCTTTCGATCCCGTTTACTTTTCGACGAAATCCCCATGATTCTCTTCCGCCAGACGACGCATCAGTGAAGCCGCTCCGGGATCCAGATGGAAACCGATGGTATGAATCTTCACCTTGCGTTCTGCGTTCAGCTCCCGAATTCGGTCCAGAATTCCCTGAGGTTCCGTAATCTTGCCCATCGTGGGCGCACCGTCGCTGAGGAAGTAGATGGTATTCACCTCAGGATCCTCCAATGCAGAGGCCAGAGTGTCGAAGACGTTGGTCATCCCCCGCGGATTCAACTGTTTGACGAACTCGATCGACTGAAGTCGCACGTCCTCGTCCATTTGCACCAGAGCGGGTCTCCAGGGGGTAAATGATGATTCAAAAGGAATGATGTTGAACTGGGTTCCCTCCGGAATGCCGTCCAGAACCCTTACCAACTCTCTGCGCGCCACTTCAATTTTGGGCAGGACTTCTCTCTTCTTGCCCCCTTCGGAGGATTCCTCCTCCTCAGCGACACCGGTTCCGCCACGCTTGCCTTTGCGGCCGCCAGGGAGCTTGATGGAGTCCACCTCATACGGCTCTTCCATGCTTCCGGAAATGTCGACGATGAAAGTCACGAACTTGCTAATGACCCGAAGGCCGTAATAGGTACCCGTCGTGTTATTGCGCGATTCCTCACGGATCTGATCAAACTCATCCCGTGAGATTCCCCGGATCTCGGCGTCCTTGCCCTTGCTCTGCCACCAGGCCTCCCACGAGACTCTACTGGTTCCGAAGTCTTCTCCGGTCAACCAGAGTAGAGTGTCAGACACATCGTCCAATACACGTCCCTCAAAGCGCGAGAAATCCTTGATCAGAGCCTCAACGACCTCTCGCCCGCCGATCTGACGCAGAGCGTGTGTCGCGGCCAGCTGAACCTCCAGGAAGTTGTCACGCAGGAGCGGCGTCAGTGAGCGAATCACTTCAGGATCCCGTGTTGCACCAAAGATGTCCGCTGCAACGACCCTGACCGGCCAATGAGGGCTTTTCAGAGCCTTGTGAAAGGTTTTGCTCTGGTCCTGTGCTTCCAGGTCACGCAGAGCCAACAGGATCTCCTTCTGCAGATCCGGGTCGTCGATCTTGAACATCTTGGCCAGCTTCTTGGTGGCTCCATCGACTCGATTCCGCCGGATCATTTCAACGATGGGGACCTGATTGTTGGCTGGAATCCGCCGATTCCCCAACAGCTTCAGCAAAGGTTTACCGGCTTCGGGATCCTCGATTTTACGGGCAATTTTAAGAGCCACAGACTGGGCGGGAATCGGTAAGCGGCTCACCAGCCCCAAGCCGGTCTTGACCAGATACTGAACCTCTTCGTCGTTGAGATCTCTGTCCCAGCAGTCCCGGATCACCCAGTGAGATCTCTCGGGAAGCTGGACCAGACCCTTTTCAAAGATCGCCTCCAGTCCGACGCCATTCTCGTGAACAGAAACCATACGAATGGCAGATTCCACCATGGAGGTTTCCTCTTTGGGGTCGCGGATCACTTTGGCCAAAAACTCGGATGATTCCCGGGTTTCAATTTCTGAAATCTTTTGAAGGGTGGTGAATCGCTCATGAGCCTTCAAAGAGCGTTCTGACTCGAACTTCCGGATCAATCCCTGCAGATCATCGGCAGCCAGAGTCTGCAATCCCGCCTCCAGGGGGACGAATCCACCAGTCAGGAGCAGCGAAAAGGTCAACAGGACAGAGTGAAACATGACGGGCCCCTTCGAGGACGGTTGGGCATGGGATCGGTTCGGCCAGAATCCGGAAACAAATTCCTCGTTCCGGACACCTTTAGATTCTCGACTCCATGCTGCAAATTGTCTAGCAGGTGATTTGACAAACCCTTCGTGGAAACAGGTGACATGACTCGCTGGGCACCGGTGCTCGTAGTCCTGATTTTAATCGTCCTTCTCGGCTCATTGGCCCAGGATCAGAGTCCCTCTTCTGCTCCTGGGAAGCCCTTGGAGACACCGCTCGTCAAACGGTGGGATGGAATCACCATTATCTACAACGCAGAGGACCCCTGGTCAGTTTTCGAATCGGACCTTCAGATAGCGACCCAATGGGGTTCGCCCTGTATTCAGGTACAGGTGTCCTATTTCAGCAGGGATCATGCATCTGCAGCGTTCCCCGTTTTTGATCGCAGGTCACCGACCCCAGTTCAATTGAGACAGATTTGCAAAGCAGTCAAATCTCTCGGAAAGACCCTCGTGCTTCATCCCGTCCTTCTGATCCAGGATCCTCAGAGCCCCTATTGGCGCGGGCAATTCAGCCCTTTCGACGACACTCAATGGTGGAGCGATTACACTCATTGGATCGAGAAGCTTGCAATCGCCGCTCAAGCTTCACAAGTCGACCTGCTCTTCATTGGAAGCGAGCTGACTTCCCTTCAGGCCGAATCGTCTCGTTGGGCGAGCGTCATTCAAACCGTCCGAAAGGTCTTTGGCGGTTCGATCGCTTACTCAGCAAATTGGGACTCATGGCACCAGGTCCCCTTCCATTCGCAGTTGGACCTTTTGGCACTCAATGGATATTTCCCACTGGATCGGCCCGAAAAGAACAACGAGCTTCCCCTCACACCCGAGGAGGACCGTGCCCGATTGTTGCCCCATTGGTCCGCCCTGAAACAATGGACACAAGGCAATGAGACCCCGGTGATCTTTTCAGAAGTGGGATACCCCGCTTCTGCCAGAGATTTGAGCCAGCCATGGAACTCGATTCAGCCGCAAACTCCCTTGAATGGAGCACTCCAGAGGAGAGGCTTTAAGGCTTTTCTCTCTGTCTTTGGCCTTTCGGACCTTCATCGAGGGATTCTCTTCTATGCCCTGCATGGACATGACCCGGAGACCCCTTCCGGATACACTCCCATCCTTGAGGAGACGCAAATGCTGTGGCAAAAACATTTTCAGGAAAGTCCGCACCGATGACCCGTCTGTATCTGATTTCCTCCATCGTGACCGGAGCCATCCTGTTGCAGTTCCTGACCAGCCGCCCCCCAGAAGTGGAGTGGGTCCAGCCGGAGGTTTCTGCAGAGACCAGCCTCAATCAGCCTGCTTCCAATGGCAAATCTCCGGCAGTCAGTGGCCGACCATCCGAACCCCAAAAGGATGATCCTCTGCTTCTTGCGCGGAATGCCCTGAATGACTTCGCCGTCTTGATCGGCAAAGCGAAAGAAGAGCCAGATTCCCTGACTCGCATTCATCTGAAGGACGGGGCCACCTTCGATGTCATGGACACAGATCTGCAAAAAGGTGAAATCAATGTTTCCCTGCCTGGGGGACAGTCGTTGCAGATTTCTCCTGACCAAGTCAGCCATTTTGAAATGATTGAAAACCGCCAGAAGCAATCTGACGACGTGACATTTCAGATTCTCACAAGAATT
>JAPOLY010000029.1 GCA_029976805.1 bacterium | reverse complement strand
CTCTGGAGATTCGGTGAAAACCGGAGTCTATGCGGAGGCGGTTCAGGAGTCCGGTTCTTCCGGCTCATGATCGCAACCCCAAAAAAAAGGCCCCGTCGGAGAACACCGACGGGGCCTTTTTTTGTGTGGAGTACTCCTAGATTTCGAGATCAAAGTTCAGGTGGAACCCCGCTTCGTCCATACGGAAGTTCTGGTTGTAGTACTGGAAGAACTCTTCCACGCTGAAAATGTTCGGCTGGTCCTGCTCCGGGTCCGGACCGACCTGGGTGAAGGGGGCTGCCGGAGCTGCGCCTCCACTGAAGAGGTAACTCAGGGTGTAGATCACGTCTCCAATGTCATGATTACCGTCTGCGTTGGCGTCCGCAGCATTTGCGGGGACCGACTCGGGTCCGCTGCTGAAGAGTTTGGACAGGCTGGCGATGGCGTCAGCGACATTGATCTCCTGATCACGGGTGAAATCACCCCTGCGGAACCAGTCCCAGGGGAAGGGTACTGGAACGAGCCCGGGACAAATCTGCCTTTTAACCGTATCGGGGGTGACGTCCACGATTTCATGGGCGTTGACCAGAGTGACATTCACACTCTCCCAGTCGGTATCTCTCATCGGTTCCTGGGGAGTAGACCGGTCGATGTTCAATGAAAGAACAGGGCATCCGGGAAGGGTTCCGTCATCTTTGGTTCTGACCAGATATTCGTCCGCCGGACCCTGGCACCACGTCGTCGTAACTCCGCTGGCGTAAAGGGTACCGTCGTACAACTCGTGAACATCCGTGAGGATCTCAACGTGGTTCGAACCGTATCCGTAGAAGAAGACAATATTGCCATTGGGTTCGACACGCAGAACCGCGCCATCGCGATCAAAGGCACCGCGACCGGCAAGAATGAACTCTCCATTGTTGGTTTCCCGGATATCCCCATGGGAAATGAACCCGTGATAGCGATCCTGCTGAAGAAGAATCAGTGAAGCGGGAGTCAGAGTGAAGATCTGCGTTGAGAGCGGGGCACCGGTCGCTTCCTTGACGTGGCTGACCACTTTCACCAGGCCATTTGAGGCCAGCTCGATTCCGCGACCCTTGGAGTCTGCGAAGGTGGGGCCGTAGATTCCACTTTTGAGGACATGGCCACCGGGGTCTGTGCGGACAACGAGGGTTTCTGCGGAGCCGGGGACGCCAACTTGACGGGTTCCACCTGTAATCAGGTAACCGTCGGGGACAAACTCACCGGTTTGGGGGTCCTCCATGGCAGGAATCGCCACGATATCGTCAAAGCCGGCCATAGAGCCGATTCCGAAGCCGTTTGTGAGATAGCGAACGTCGTGATAGAGACGCATGTAGTTGAGATTCAGGTTGGTCTGAGTATTCAGAATGAAGGGGACGACTCCAATATTTCCTGCAAACCGGAGTGATCCCACGACAACCAGGTTCCCCTGATGGTCCTGAATGATCTTGTTCCCGACTCCGGCAACAGGGGTGAGATTCGTCCCTGCAATCGGAAGGTTTCCACCATAGGTTCTGCTTGCCATGACGTGGCCATTGGTATCAGTGGTGATCACAAAAATGGGATCGGGAGTGGCTGCCTGAATGCTGATTCCCGTGATGGCATAGCCAATAGAGCTCCCAGCGTCGTCAACTACCTCGGTAACAGAAATCGGAAACTGATTGACGGATGGAAACTGGCCGATTTTTCGTGACCAAATGACGTTGCTGTTCTCGTCGACTTTGGACAGATAGATTTTGATCCCGAGTCCCGCATTGGTGACATTGAAGTTCATGATGGGTGAAACAGTGACATAGTTACCGTCGGTGGTGGGGATCATTTCCATCGACAACTCAAAGTCGTTCGTTCCAAAATTGGCCATATGTTCCTGGGCAGTGATTGGACTGAAGGTGAACAGACCTAGAAGCATGAGGCTGATCAGGTGTGCGGCGAGCACTTTGGGTTTGGGAGTGAGGGAGGACATAAGACCTCTTTCCGAAAATGATTTCGGGTAACTCGGCCCGACTACCGCCTGAAAAATCCTCAGGAAGGTTCAATCCGGGGATCAGGGTGGGAAGGACAGAAATTCCTGAACCCCTCATAAATGCGGCTTATTGGCCAATTGACGCTTCCATTTGACAAGAAATTCATGATTTGATTACCGTATGGGCGTTCGGGCACGGTCGCCGCGGTGTCCCGGGCAGGGATCGAGGGAATCATGGGGAACTGGACGAACTCCGTAATCTGCGGACTCATCGGTGCAGTGGTGGGATGTGTGGCCTACTTCCTGGTCAACAAAGTGGTGGCAGACATGGATCTGTTCACTGCGGTCGGAATCGCCTCCTTCTTTGGAGCGTTCTTCTCGAACGTCTTCACTGCCAACAAGGAGCAGATTCCTGCCTGATCAGGTTGGATCTGTTGAAGTTGGAAGCCCCTCCGGAAATCCGGGGGGGCTTTTTTGTTGGCCAGTCAAAGATTCGCAGATGAATCAGCCCCGTGAGTGTTCCTCAATCGGTGCGAGGGATAAACTGATCATTTAGCAATATGACCTCGAATAACTGCTGACTCGGGCGGGATGAAAGATGGTCCTGATCATGATGATGACACTTTATGCAATGGGACTCGATGGCGAATCGGGTGGCGATCCCCAAACAGGTGGTTGGAGATTGAGGGACAGTCCGAGTGCCTACTTGCGAGAACATGCCGAAAATCCGGTGGAGTGGTGGACTTGGGGCGATGAGGCTTTTGAGGCCGCCCGAACTCTCGATCGCCCGGTGTTTTTATCGATCGGCTATTCCAGTTGCCACTGGTGTCATGTGATGCGCCGGGAGTCTTTTTCAGATCCTGCGATTGCCGCTTTCCTGAATTCACATTTCATTTCCATTAAGGTCGATCGTGAAGATCAACCCCATGTGGACGAGGTTTACATGGACGCGGTGAGAGCGATGACAGGTGGAGGGGGTTGGCCACTCTCTGCATTCTTGTTGCCGGATGGAAAGCCATTTTATGGAGGAACCTACTTTCCACCGCGTCAGCGCTTCAACCGGCCCGGTTTTCTGGAGCTGATCTCTTCGATTGAGAAAGCCTGGCGCGAAGACCGAGCCCGCATGCAGGAGAGTGCAGAGGGACTGATCGAACATCTGGAGGGCCGAGAAAACAGGGTTCACGAAGGTCAGACCCTGGACCTTTTCCTCTCAGGAGGGGTCCAGACCGCTTCTACCACCTACACCGCCAACCCCGCGGGTTTCGGACAGGCTCCGAGATTTCCTGCACCGAGATTTCTGGAGTTCCTTGCTGGTGAAGGCTTGTCCACGCAGGACATTCCCACCGTCAATCGCTCTCTGGCAGTGCTTCGGGAAATGGCGCGTGGAGGAATTCTTGACCAGGTAGGAGGCGGATTCCATCGATACAGCGTGGATGCTGCATGGCAAGTCCCTCATTTCGAAAAGATGCTCTACAACCAGGGCTCGTTGGCAGAAAGTTATCTTGAAGTGGGTCGCATGACCGGTGAAAGCGACTTGCTGGAGACCGGAAAAAATGTGCTCGATGCAATGCTGAAACAGTTCCAACTGGAAGATGGCAGCTTTGCCAGTTCCTGGGATGCCGACTCCGGTGGGGTGGAGGGATCCTATTACGTCTGGACCCCTGATCAGGTGAATGAGTTGTTACCTGAGGAGGTTGCTAAGAACGTCTGTGAGTATCTGGGGATTTCCGAAGATGGGAATTTTGAAGAACTCAAAGCCAGTGTTCCCCGGCAGGCGGTGACCTATGAAGCCCTCTCAGAGTCATCTGGTCTGTCGGTGAGTGAGTTGCGCAAACAAGTCGAGAGTGGAATTTCCCAACTCCTTGAAGCAAGAGAATCACGGGTCGCACCAAAACGAGATGACAAAGTCATTCTTGGTTGGAACGCCCTTTCGATTTCAGGGCTTGCCCGAGGCGCAGCGATTCTGGGTGAATCCCGCTTTGCGGATGAGGCCTGCAGAGCCCACTCCGCAGTGGCCGCATCGATGGTCACAAAAGACGGCTTTCTCCGGCGAGTCGATCACTTTGTCGACTCAGATGGAACTCGTAGCAGAATCGCAGGAAACGCTGCCACCCTTCAGGACGCTGCGCTCTGGGTGAAATGCTGTCTTGATTTGTATGAAGCGACCTTCGATTCCCGATTCCTCCAATCAGCAGAGAAAGCGGTGAAACTTGTTCAGCAAGAGTTTGGCCCCCTCGAAGATGGTCATGGCTACCACGAATCCCCCAAAGGAATTCAACTCGTGATCGATCGACGTCGAGACTACTTTGATGGGGCATTGCCCTCCGGAAATGCGACGATGGCGCGCAATCTTTTGCGCATGTATGAACTCACCGGAAATGCGAACTATGAAGAAACGGCCCTCCATTTAGTGACGGCATCGTTGGCACGAGTGGGTCCCTACCCAATGGGTGCGGCAGAGTTGTTGCTGGCTGTTCAGTCTGTTTCCAGGGGAACCCCGGTGGTCGCCATCGTTGGTGATCCCGACTTGGCCGAAACCCAGGAGATGATCCGGGCTGCCCGCAATTGTCGATTACCCCAAGTGGTGATCGCCTTCCGATCGGACATGAGCGGCGATTCGGAAAGCGGAATCGTTTCGGTGTTGAAGGAGAGAAATTCGAAGGAAGGAAAACCGCTGGCATATTTGTGTATCGATCAGGTTTGCGAAGTGCCTTTTGAAAAAGTGGGGGAATTGACCCTGCGGCTCTCTGAACTGGAAAAAGGCTCAGGATCCCAGCCGACGCAATCCAGTGGGAAAGAATCTGCGAATGAGTGAGGCTCATGATCAAGGACAACACAAAGTGAGTGTCCGGATTGTCGTCGATGCAGACGGTTGTCCCGTGAAAGACGAAGTTGCGAAAGTGGCCAAGAGATTGGATCTTCCGGTGATTTTTGTCGCCAATCGATCGATGCGCATCCCTCAGGGGAAGGGGTTCCGATTGGAAGTGGTTCCTGAGCTTTTTGATGCTGCTGACGACTGGATTGCGGAAAACTGCGATGCCCGAACAGTGGTGGTTTGCGGCGATATTCCCCTTGCCTCCCGTTGTGTTGCGGCAGGAGCAAACGTCGTTGATCCACGGGGGCGAATTCTGGATGAGGAATCGGTGGGGGAAGCGTTGTCCCGAAGAGATCTCTCGACCCACCTCAGGGATCTGGGATTACCGACAAAAGGGCCTGCCCCGTTTACTCCAAGGGATCGTTCCAGTTTTCTTCAGGCGATGGATCGGGTTTTACAGCCTTTGCTTCGAGATTAGCAACCCTGATGGGGAATCAGGCACTCCAGTGGATCCGTGGTGGTGTCTTCTCCACAGGTGCTGTGAGGATCGGCAGGAGGCGCTCCTCCTGTAAACAGATACCCCAATAACAGAACCGCATCCGCAATATCGACCACTCCATTGTCGTCAATATCACTGCTGTCCATGCAGCCGGGTTCTGCGCCACCGGTAAAGAGGTATCCCAGCATGTTGATGGAATCGCTGAGATCGATGGTGCCGTCACCCCCGACGTCTCCACGTCTGAACGGAGTTCCTGACAGGTCTGGATAAACCAGTTCACAAGAAACAAAAGAAAGTGAAAACTCAACACTGAATGCATCGAGAACACCGTCTCCATCGAGATCCGTGTCGACCACGATTCCCACGAACTCGAGTACCTGGGTCATGGTGTCATAGTTGAAAGGAAAACCATCAAAGGGAAATGGAGCGGGGATGGCATCGAACAGTTCTGCGGGAATCGCAGTGGGAATCCCTGGTGTGACCGCTGCAGATCCACCCGGTTCGATGGTTAATTCCAATGTCACTCCCGGGAGTGAGATTCCACCCGGTCCCTGAAGATCTGCAGGTCCTGCGCTCAGTTCTCCACCGACTATGGAGCCTGATCCAAAGAGGACTAATGGTTGTCCATTGTCATCGACACTTTCTGGAGTGACTTCAAAAAGATTGTTGCCACTGAAATTGTTGGTTTCGTCTCCATCCACGTCCACTCCGAGAACAGAGGCCACAGAGATGGCGTCATCATCCTGCATTTGAGGATCATCCAGATCACGGATCTCAAGGAGATTGAACTGTGGACTGGCCCCAATCTGGCTCTGGAGTATGGGGTCAAGAAGTGCGGAAGCGGGCTCCAGTGCTCCGCCTGTGATACTGATTCCCGAGTTCACAAACGCATCCTCGATTGGCTCACCGGAATGAACCACCGGAAAGCTGCAGAGGAGTATGAGAAGGCAAGAAAATGCAGAGGGCAGTTTGTTGCGCACGGGACTTCCAATCTTCAATTTCGGAGGTCTGGTAAAGAGCCCAAATGTCGTGAAACAGGGGTTTGCAGACCTACTACCAGAATAGCGTTGGGCAGAGGCAGGGGATACCCCCGGGGTCGAGTTGGCGATATCAGCGGATATGATAGGGAAGATAGCGGAAGTTTTTTCCGGGAGGAGAATCCTGTGGCCGAACCACGTTCATTTGTCCGACTTCTTTTGACTCTGATCCTGTTCTCGATGATCGGACTGAGGGGCCCCGTGGCTCAATCTGCTGATATCCCCTTCGTCAGGGGAGACGCCAACGTTGATGGCTCTGTCAATCTCTCCGATGGAATCTGGCTCCTTCAGCACCTGTTTCAATCAGGGCCCGGTGGAGACTGCTTTGCAGCAAGGGATTTCAACGCGGACGGCACCGTGGACCTTGCGGATGCCTTGTCGATTATCCAATTCCAATTGTTGGATGGAGCTGCACCCAAGCACCCCTATCCCCATTGCGGAGATTCCGCCATCGGAGATTGTCAAAGCTATTCCGTATGTCCGGACGTTTCTGATGTAACGGTCAACCGTGACGAATTTGGAGTCTGGCATATCGAGGGTGGAACGCTATTCGAATTGTATGAGGCCTTTGGTTATGAAGTCGCCGTCGATCGATTGTGGCAGATGGAGTACTACCGCCGACTTTGTACAGGAACCCTCTCTGAAATTTATGGACCCGATCAAATCTCAACTGACATCAGTATTCGCATTCTGGGTTACTCAGATGAAGAGTACATGGAGGGATATCAGGGAATCTCAGAGAGAGCTCAGGAATTGGTGCAGGGATATCTCGCCGGAATCAATCGTCGAATCTCTGAAATCAATCAGGACTCTTCACTCCTGCCCTTCGAGTTCGTCGAATTCGGTTTTTCTCCTGCTCCATGGACCGTGATTGACATGATGGCACTTCAGGTGACTCTACTGAGAAATTTTGATTCGGAAGCGCTTTCAACTCACCAACTGAATAACGCTGTGCTGTTGGCAGAACTCCAGGAAAGCCATCCTGAGGATGGTCTTGCGATGTTCAACGATCTTCGTTGGTTGGATGACCCGGATGCTCCGACGATGATTCCGCCTTCAGGAGGTACCTCCGGTTTCCTGCCCCAGGCGACGTCTCTCCCTGTTCCACAGGCAGGGCAGTACCAGTTGGACAACCTCCGAGCCTTGCGAGATGGCGTACATGACATTTTTGAGGGGACGCGTCAGCGTATCTCGAACATTGGTACACCTCCGCGAATGGGCAGTTACGCATGGGTCGTCAGTGGTGATCTGACCGATTCCGGATTGCCGATGATCTATTCGGGGCCTCAGATGGGATTCACGGCTCCCGGTCTGGTGATAGAGGGCTCTTTGCGAGGGGCTGGAATCGACGTTTCCGGAATGGCTCTGGCAGGTTTGCCGGGAATCATCATCGGCAGGACACCTCGCCATGCCTGGTCCGGTCAGGTTGCTCATGCGCACACCGTGGATATCTACCTTGAGGAAGTAGAGGATATATTTCTCCATCGCACTGAGATGATTCCTTTAGGGAATGACCAATTTTTAAACTTGCCGATTTACCGCAGTGTCCACGGTCCCATCGTATCGCCCGTTATTCTCAGTACTGAAAATCTTGAGGGGCCGGTAGCAGCCTGGAAGTATTCTCACTGGAAAAAGGAATTGTCGACAGTAGACGTCAACCTCGATTACGTCCTTGCCCGTAATATGGATGATTTTGCTGAAGCAATGGACCGGTTCTGCGTCAGTCTTCATGTCTGCTATGCCGATCGTCGCGGAAACGTGGGCTACTGGATGGCCGGTCTGGATCCGGTCCGGGCAGAGGGGGCAGATCCTCGCCTTCCACAGTTGTCGGATGGCTCGATGGAGTGGACCGACCCAGTCACCTACAAGGAACGAATCACGGCCGAAAACCCTGAACGTGGCTGGATTGCAGGGTGGAACAACAAAGCCGCTGAGGGTGAGGCGGGTGGAGCCAGTCCGGGTCACGCTTATGGGCGATTCCACAGGGCTCACGCAATGCAAGATCGATTGGCGGCCGCTGTCGAAGAGGGGCCCGTCAGTTATGAGTTTGTTCGAGATCTCGCGCTGGAAGTCAGCGCCACCGATTGTTGCAATTTGGGAAACAAGGGCGGAAACCGCTGGTTCTTTGTGGATCAATTTTTCACGAGTTCGGTCGAGGCAGATCTCAATCCGGATCGATTGGCAGCATTGGAGCTTCTGGAAAGTTGGGACGGCTATTTTGTCGAGGGAGGCCCCGAGGGTTGGATCGGGAACACCATTAATGCAGACGCCTGGGTTCTTCAGGAAAACTGGATCAACAGGATGATCGAACTGGTGTTTGATGATGAACTCAATACCCAGACCCTCGGTTGGAATAATCAGGACAGGAATCTGCTGTTCAATGTTCTGTTACGAGCTTTGCCCGGAAATCAGCCGCAATTGGCCAATCAAATCAATTGGTTCGAAGATCGTGGTGCAGGGTTCAAGCCGACAGATCCCGGTGAGTTGGTCGTTCTCGCTTTGGATCTCACGTTGACAGAGTTGGGACCGAGACCCTGGAATCAACCCCGAGCGACCATCGACTATGTGGCTGAAAGCAGTCTGGGTTTGGTCTGGAGTGCTCCCTGGCTGAACAGGTCCACCTATGCCCAGGTTGTTGAAATGGGTTCGGCGGGACCAGTGAGAATCGAATCGATGATTCCACTCGGTCAATCCGGCGATGTTCGGGTTGGACCTTCCGGTGAGCCGGTTTTCAATGAGCATTACTTTGGGTTTACAGAAGTTTTTGACGGATTCCTTCACCGTCCCTTCCCACTCTTTACTGGTGAAACATCCGATTGAGGATTTGCCTCGGAGTTCTTCTTCTGCTGGTGATGCTGGGATGCCAAACCTCATGGATCGCTTCCAATGCCAGTGGGGTCGTTTCTCGTATGGCCGGATCCAGAACACCCAACGAGTTGCTGTCGGAAGATGAACTTCCCGTCGGGTGGCGTTCTGCATTGGAAGAGTTGCCGCTTTTACTCAACTTTGCAAAAAGGGCGGGGCTCAATGTGGGGGGAGCCTACCAGAGGATCGATGTGGATCCTGATCCTGTCAGTTATATCGTGGTTGCCGCCAATCCCCGGAATCTTGAGCTTCACCATTGGGATTTTCCTGTCGTGGGAATGGCTCCATACAAGGGGTATCGATTTCTGGAGCACGCGGAAGAGGAAAAAAACAGGCTGTTGGCTGAAGAGATGATCGCCGAAGTCTATCCAGTTTCAGCATTCAGCAGTCTGGGTTGGTTTCCGGAGACGTTGCCAGGCGGTGTGCTGTCACTGCCCGCTACCCAGAGAGTTCGCCTTATTTTTCATGAACTGGTCCATCGGACGATCTTTTTCAATGGAAGAGCAGACCTGAATGAGAGTCTCGCCAATCACTTCGGTAACTTGCTTGCCCGGCGCTGGTTTGAGGAAGTAGAGGGTTGGAAGGGAAGTCACCTTCTGTTACTGGATCGGGAGATTCAGGATGAAGAGACCTTGAGGAAGCACTTGTATCAGTTACAGAAAAGTTGGAGTCCGCAAACTTTTACAGAAGAGTTGGCAGCACTCTCCCTCACACTTGCGCAAGAGTCATGGATGTCTCAAATGGGGCAACAAAATTCTGTCCGAAAGTGGACCCTTCCCACGATACTGATGTGGCAGGTCTACGATGCGGGGGCATGGCCCTGGCAAGAACTCTGGCAAGAATGCGATCAGGACTTTCAAGTCCTGAAATGGCGGATTCGTCAGGATTTTCCCGGAACCCCCTGATATCAGGTCTCGTTGCTTGGATGTCGACTTTGGAGAGTTGTTGGGCTCTCTGGGGTGGCTGAAGGGCGAGGAAGGCCCTGTTCCCCGTATCTGGACAGGCTTCTGACCCGCAGAAAGGGAGATCCATGAACAGGAAAAGCGAAACCCTGAGACATTCGTTCGAGGAGGTCTTCATGCCCTACCTCGACGACGTCTTTCGCTTCTCACTGGGTCTGACACGAAATCGGGCCCAGGCGGAAGATCTGGTCCAGGATACTTACATGAAGGCCTTCAAGGCATTTCCGACCTTCAGGTCCGGGAGTAATGCAAAATCATGGCTCTTCAGAATTTGTAAAAACCATTTCATTGACCGGTACCGGGTGAAAGCTCGCAGGCCTGTCCACCAATCACTGGCGGCTGACGTCGCCACTGCCGATGCCCGTCATTCCGTTCAGGTTTTTGAGCGGGATGGGATTGAAAATGAAGAGACATTTCTGGATCTTTTTGGTGACGAAGTAAATCGATTTCTCCGGGAGTTGCCCGAGGATTTTCGAAGGGCTTTGTTGTTGTGTGATCTTGAAGGGTTGCGTTACGACGAGATCGCAGAAGTTCTCGACATTCCAGTGGGAACGGTGCGATCACGGATTTCAAGGGCTCGCGCATTCTTGCGTGAACGTCTTGAGAGTTACGCGACAGAACTGGGATACGGCAAAGGATAACGGACAGGAATCTGGGCTCATGAACGATTGTATCCGCTATCAGGAGAAGCTTCACGATTGGGTGGATCAGGAACTGGATCTTCCGACCAGTGAGGAAATTCATCATCATCTGTCTCAGTGTCCCCAATGTGCAGATGCCGCCAAGGGCATCCAGCACATGAAAGAACTGGTTCGCAGTAAAGCCTGGAAACCGGATGCACCCGTAAGTTTGCGGCAAGGAGTAAAAGAGATGCTGGCCGTGGAATCCGCACGTCAGCCTCAGTACCGTTGGTCCGGAAGAACCATTTTGCCTCTTGCGGCAACAGCAGCCTTGATCCTTGTCCTCTTGACCCCTGGGTTCTTTGATCCAGGGGTTTCCAATTTCGTATTGGATGCAAAAGTGATCAGCGAACCGGTGTTTAATTCCCACCTTCAATCGATGAGTGGAGATGACAAGCCGGAGTCCCTTTTCAGATCTTCAGCGGAGGCATCCCGTTACGTATCCAAGCTCCTGAACTGTGCGGTACTGGTTCCCGAGTTTGAAAATTTTAATCTTTGGGGCGTTTCGGTTCTGGAGGTTGGAAAACATGAGATTCCAAAGGTGTTTTACAAAGGGGCAGATTCCCATCTGTCCCTTTTTCTTGTGGGTTTGAAGTATGAAAGTTTCTCAGGAATCCACACTCTTCGGGATGGCGTCAAGTTTGCCGTTTATTGCTATCCGGGTACCAACTATTGCTGTGTTCTTGCCACCTCTGATCACCCCAGTCAGCATTTGCCAGTGATTGGTCACTGCCATTGCGAGGTGAAGAATTGTTTCGCTGATTGCGGCTGTCACGAAGATTAATCCCCACTGTTTCAAAATGGGTCGGAAATCTCCGGTACTTCTTTTTGGTCCCTAAATGGGGTGAACTCGCCTTTTTTCGTACTTCCGGGATCTGATTCTGGTCCCTGATTCGTTTCCATTGCCAAGAAGGCTTGCGACTTTCCCCTTTGAGGATCATTCTCCTTGAGAGGGCGAGTGGCGGAACTGGCAGACGCGGGGGACTTAAAATCCCCTCCCCGTTTGGGGGTCCGGGTTCGATTCCCGGCTCGCCCACACTTTTCCTGGAAGAAGGGAGACTTCATGTCCCGATTCGGAAATCTTCGGTCGACGGTGTGCATCACCGCTGGCCTGCTCATTCTTTTTCTTGCCGGCTGTCAAGCCGGTGGTGCGGGAACCCTGCGTCTTCGCGGAGAGAACTGGTCACCCAGTCCTGGTGGTGCCATTCGGGCTTCCGATCTGGGATCTGCTGGAGACCTGATCGATCTTGAAGGCGATCTCGGATTGGGGGAGGAAGAATCCCTCTGGGTTTATGCAGTGGAGAGTGATTTGGGATTGGGAACTGTTGAGGCGACGAGCATCGACTTCACCAGTTCAGGAACCAACCTGCTTGCCGGAACTCTCGACTTCGGTGGAGAAATTTTTGAAGCGGGCAGCATTTCCAGTGATCTCAACCTTGAGTTGACGACAGTTCGCAACAAAGGATCTCTCCTGGGCATGGGACCTGTGGGGTTGAAGTATCTTTGGGGTGTTGACCATCTGGTTCTTGATTCCACCATCTCCGGATCGGTGGGAGGAACCGAGACTTCAGTGACGGAAAGCATCGATGAATGGGTTCCGACGATTGGTCTCGGAGCTTCAGTGGGAATCCCCATTGGTAGTGACTGGGGACTGGAACTGGACGCCGAGGTAGCCGGATTGTGGATCAGTTACGGGGATATCGACGGAACCTATCAGGGAACAACTCTGCGTGCGGGCTTAAGACAGGGATCAGGAATGCTGATCGGTGTGGGTCACAGGTCTCTGATCATTGATATTGATGATGACGGTTCAGGAACTTCTGCGGATATTGACCTCGGTGGAACCTATCTGTTCATCGAATGGGCCATCTGACTTTTGAAGTCGTTTTCACAACTACAAAAAAAGGAGAGTGTCCTGCAGGACACTCTCCTTTTTTTTATATGAATATCGTCATCAAGGGCAGCTGACAGCTGCACCGCAATCAAGGCCATCTGCAGTCGGATCAGGACCGCACGTCTCAGAGCCGGGCGCAGGCATCGCAGTACCGGATGAGAAGAGGAAAGACAGCGTGAAGACCGCATCTCCAATATCGATGGCACCATCGTCATTGGAGTCGCTGGCGTCAAAGCACTCGGGCAATCCAACGCCACCAAAGAGAGCGGACAAAAGAGAGATCGCATCGCTGATGTCGACGGCACCATCGAGGTTTCCGTCTCCTCTGCGGAAGAAGGGATCTTCACAGGCGTCAAGGATTCCATTGCCGTTGGAGTCTCCGTTTTGGGTCAGAATCTGAACGAGATCCCAGGTCCCGTTACTGTCGCAATCTTCCGGAGTCGCCTCATAGACTTGCTCAAGTCCCGAAAGATCGAATGCGTCGACATCGCCATCCTGATCAAGGTCGTGCAGTGCACAGGGGGAGTCGGCATTGAAACTGCCGGGTGCGTCTCCGGTCCAGCAATCGATAAAGCCGGGGAGATCTGCTTCATTGAGGAAGTTGTTTCCGTCCGTATCGTACTCCCTGCGTCCCAGCGAGTTCAAGAATGCGACGACCTTGTCCTGCTCACTCTTGTCGAGATTATTCCAAGCCTGCTGTGATGGAAAAGCATCTCCGTAATGCCAGTTGACGGCATCGTTGATTCCCTGATAGAGATCCTGAACGAGGACACGTCCGTCATGGAGAAGTTGTCCTCGAATTCTGAGACCCCAGAGGGGGGGGGTTTTCATTTCGGTTTCCAGAGCATCACCCTGAGCGATTCCGTCTCCCAGTGCGCCCATGTCATGGAGCAGGAAGTCACTGTAGGGACGGAAGGTGACGCCGGACATACCTGCTTCCGGGCTGGTTCCCGTTGTGAACTCCGGGTGGTGACAGGTCGCACAACCGATATCGGTGAAAATCGTTTCCCCGGACATGCCACTGCGAGGTGTTTGGGGAGGAGCTGCCAGGAACATCTGGAAGTCCGTGATCCTTTGCAGGTAGGGGACACCGTTATCCATCGGCTCTTCCGGGTCTGCGACGGAATCGCAGATCGGAAGCAGTGTCGTGTCGCCATTGGGAGCATTTTCGGCGGCGAGAACGCTGTTGGTGATGCCCATTTCCATCAGGGTGGCGTCACCACTGAAGGACATCAGTGTGGCAAGTTGGGATTTCCAACCAAAGCGACCGACCGCCAGAGGCGCTGCAGGCGACTCCAGAAGCGGCACCCAGTGAACCATTCCGCCGTTGGATTGAAGCGCGACGATATCTGCTCCGTCGACCGCTTCGATCAAGCCCGCTCCGAGAATGGAGGGGGTGATTCGATCCGCGATGATCGTGGCATTGGCGGGGACGATTTCGAGACACTCAGTGGAGATGGCATTGGCCTGAAGAAGCGATCCACCTTCTGCATCCAGAGGGTCAAAAGGGGCGCCTTTGTCTGCAGCACCAAATCGGGTCACTGTAATGGGGCTGGTCCCCCCGATGGGAAGAGCATGGCATGAGGCACAGGAGTCCTGATTGAATCCAGGGCCGAGGCCCTCTGCTTCACTGAAGGTTCTCAGGAACTGTTCTTTTCCCAGAAAGAATCTCTCCAACTGGTCACTGTTCAGAAAGGGAAGAGGATCGCCTGCTTTGGCTTGAGGAGACTGGGCAAGGGCCGAAGTCCCCATCGTCAGGCAACCGAAAACCACACAAATGAACAGACCGGCAGTGATGTGGATGGATCTCAACATGATCTTTCCCTCTATCCCTTGGCCTCAGCGAGGCCGCTCACATAAATGTGCCTGCAATGCAGGATCACGTGGGTCGCAAAAGAGCCTCGCTTTCCTCAAGGAAAAGCGATCTGCGAATCGGTCAGCACTCCCGCTCTGACCACGTCACCCGCAAAAAAGGGGTACTCCAACTTTCAGAGGCTCCTCTGAAAGTTGGAAGTACCCCGGCTCAGGTTTGATCCCGATCCGCAGGCCTGTGGTCAGGCCTGCGAATCGGGAGCGTCAAACAGGGTCACCGATGAGGGTGAACCGGGTTGTTAAGGACAACCCACGCCACAGTCGAGGCTGTCTGCTGTGGGATCCTCACCACAATTAATCGGCTCGGGAAGCGAGGCTCCGCCGAACAGGAAACTCAGGGCTGCGACGGCGTCGGCAATATCGATGTTTCCATCGTCATTGGCGTCGGCGGCATCCTGACAGTTCACTGGTGTCGAGTTGAACAACAACTGAAGCATGCTGACCGGATCACTGATGTCACGGCTGCCGTCCAGATTGACATCACCCCTTTGGAAAGTGACGGCTCCGGTTCCGTTGCAGCTGGCCTCCTCGATGGTGAAGTCGTCGACTCCAGCCTCGCAGAGGGAGTTGTTCGGTGCATCCGATGCAGTGAATCGAACCTGAATGTTGGCACTCGGAGTCACGATATCGCTGACCGTGAACTCAAAGCTTTGCCAGGCGCTACCGGTACCCAGTGCGCCTCCCACAACCAGAGCGGTGTTCCAGGTTGCTCCGCCGTCATTGGAAACGGAGACGACAAAGTCGTCGAGTTGGGTCGGATCCGATTCAATGTTGGCGTACCAGAGATTGAAGCGAATCGTCGCATCGGTTCCGGCGAGGTTCAGGCTGGGACTGATCAGGTGGGTGGGGCCACCGTCAAGATCCGCACTGCCTGCAGCACCTCCCACTGCACCGTTGCCGGTGATCCAGCAGAAGTTACCACTGGCCGGATCCTCGGGCTGGGACTGAATTCCGCCACTGACTGTTCCATTCGGATTGACCAGTTCCCATGCACCCGCGGTCACGGAAGGATCGGTGACGACACTCCAACCACCGGCAAGACCCGTCTCAAAGTCGTCGACAATCTGGCTGAGGCTGTCCGCCACCTGAAGAGTGGTCGTGGCGGTCGTCTCGGTAACGCCATTGGTCAACGAAGCGCTGACGAACCACGAAATGGTGGAGGTAGCAGTATTGCCGTCCAGCACGCCTTCGTAGTTGAGTCCTCCGGTAGAGGTCATCGCAGTTTCCACAAAGGCCCCGCCGTCTGCGGAGGTGTGCAATCTGACGGTGGCCTGATCGAGGATTCCTCCGCCAAATGCCTCAACACTGACTCCGACCGGCACGGTATCCGTACAGGGGACAGAGTTGGGGTTACTGGGGGAGGAGACGATGTTGAGTCCGATCGGGGCTTCATTCATCCACACCTCGGTACCAGTGCAGGTACCGATGACCATGTCGAGCCATCCATCACCATTGATATCGAAGACTGCGACGTCATGGACTCCATTGGGGCGCCAAAGAGCACCGTCGTTTTCCTGACGGAGAGTCACGCTGGGGGCATCTCCCAGATTGTGGTAGATGTGCATGCGACGGTTACAGCCAGCGATGTCGACGTCAACGTCCGTGATGATCACATCGTTCCAGCCGTCATTGTCGAGGTCGGCGATCACCGAGTTGCCGCCAAAGCCATCGTCTCCACCTGCACCGGTACCACCGGCAAAGTCGTAAAGGAAACGATTGAAGTTTGCGAGCCCACTGGCGTCATTGCCGTTGTTCAAAAGGTAAGAATCCGCGCCATCGTCGGTGACCACGATGTCGTTGGCACCGTCATTGTTGAGGTCTCCTACCGTGATGTGGTAGGGCGCCATGCTCGGGAAGCTTTCCTTGTGTGCACTGAAGGATCCGACGGCACCATTGTTGTTGTAAGCCACGCCGACATACTGCGGCGGGTTCAGAGCCGTGTCCTTGATGATGTCCAGGTGACCATCGCCATTCATGTCGCGGATTGCCGAAGCCATTCCAAAGGCAGACTGTTGGAATGGAAATGGACTTCCCCCGACGACGATGCTGCCGCTGAAGACCGTGGCAGTTCCATCGGTAAAGAACCCGTTGCCATCATTAAGGAGCAGGCGGTCGTTGAAGTCGAGGGTTTGTGCCCCTCCACTGTCATAGTCACCGAGGTAAATGTCGAGATCGCCGTCCTCGTCGATGTCACCGATGTCGGCGGAGCAGAATCGAGGAGCGTGAGGGAAGCCGTTGGAGGCATTGCCCTCGAATTGTTCCATCCTTGCATCCTCATGTCGGAATCCACCCCATGTGCCTCCGACGAGACCAAGGTTCATGTAGATTCGAGGGTAGGAAATGTGCTTGGGTTGTCCATCTGCGAGGGTGATGACGGTCACCATATCGAGCCAACCGTCATTGTTGAAATCACCCAGCATGACATCTCGGTCATTGGTGGGAGTCAGGAAGCCATTGTCTCCAGGCACATCGGAAGCACTGGCATAAAGACTGGTTCTGTCGACAAGAACACCGTTCTCATTCATGAAAAGAACGTTGGTCTTGAAGGCACCTACACCACCACTGGTGAAGGGCTGTTTGCGTACGCAGATCAGATCGATGTCTCCATCGTTGTCCACGTCACCCCAAATGTAATCTTTCTCCTCAGGGTCTGAGGTGGAGATCTGTGCATTGGCCGAAATGCGCGTGGCAGTTTCATTGGTAAACTGCACCCAGTCCGGCTGGCCGAAGACAGGATTGCTGTTAAAGGCTCCTGGCAACAGCATCAACGCTGCAAACGTAATGGAGAAAAGCGGCAAAGTGCGCATGTTGGGGACACTCCCTTCCCAAGGAATAAGCCCGCATTCCCAATCTGCAAAATCGTATCTCCCATTGGGAGAAAGCTTTGCAAGTTGCCGGTGCTCCCTGATCGATTCCTCCATGACGGGGGACGAAACAGAAGTCAGGCCGCAATCGGCAATCGGAATGTGAACATCGAACTACCCCCCCGGGCAGTTCTATAAATCATTGATCCCGAGGCCCCTCATTCTTGCCCCGGAAATCAGCCGCTACCGATTCGTAACGCAATAAGGCGCTTCCCATGAACGGCAGAGGACACATTTTCACCGACAGAAAATCCGTCGGTTTCCTGATTATAGGGCTCCAGAGGCACCAGGGGGATACATTAGGCATCCAATCACGGCCCTGAAGGCGACCGGTTTTACAGAGTTCTGAGTCCCGAAGCCCTGATCGCTGAAACATGCGCCCTTTGGGGCAGTTTAGAGCGGTTCAGATTCGGGCAAATTGCCCTGAATTGAAGGGATTTGAGCCTGTAAATCTCTGGAGAACCTGACGACCCATTTGAATGAATATCCGTAACCCTGAGTGTTTGGGACCCGAATTCAGGGAAATATTGCCCGATCGTCCCGTTGGGGCCTCTGGTATCCCGGTCGCCCCTAAATCAACGAATCAGGGGCTTTACCGGGTTTTTGTCTGGGGATGTTAATCTTACCTGAAGGGCCCCGCGTTCCACCCCGGGGAATCACAGGTCATACCGATGCGCCCATCCCCAAGCGAGAATTTTGAAAATTCCACATCCGTTCAGAAGGTGCCCATCACCTCTCACGAGGGGGATGCTGCTCGTGCGCTCATTCGTGCCATCGAGGTTCATGGAGAAGGAGTCTGGTTCCTTCATTCGACCTCCATGGAGAATCCCGTTCTCGGGATTGAGGTTCGGGACGATCTCCTTGTTGACCTTGAGCGACCCGGCCACAGATCCCTGCTCCACCGTGCATTGCTCAAAGAGACTCTTTTGAAAAAACGGGATCTGGAGCGACTGGAACAACGGGGCCTGGAAGGGAATCGTTGTCCGGGTGTTCTCTGTCTTGAAGCTGGAATCGTCGATGCGGTGAGAGCTGCGGAAAGTATTGCAACAGAAATCTCATCCGATCTGCAGGAAGTCCTCAACTTGAAAGAGGGTTATTGGCAGGGGCCGGTCCATCAGTCCATCGATTCTGGAATGCGTGGTCGTGTTGAGGTGGGATTGAGTTGCCAACAGGCACTGTTACGCAGTGCGCGGCAACACGGGAGTTGGAACCTGATCGGGGAAATGCCGCTTCTGCGTGAAGTTATGGCTGCCGGTCCGTCTGCGTTTGCACTGGTTCAACATGCGGAGACCTCCGCGGAAGTACGATCGCTTCTTGAAGCGGCTGATGGCCAAAAAGATCTCTTCAAATTGACTCGTCACCGGCCTGATCCATGGCGAGCCCTCGATCGGGCTCTCGAACTTATGGAGATGGGACACCTGCAGACCCTCAGTGCGATCCCGCTCTTTCAGCTGGGAGAAGGGAAATTGGAGGAGGGAAACTCCGAGGAGGCCCTTCGCCATTGGCGGAGAGCGGAAGAAAAAGGCCTCGATGATTTCGATCTCTGTGGTCGTATCGGTGAAATTTGTGCTCGAAGTGATCGCCGGCAGGAGGCGATGTTCAGACTGCGTCAGCATGCTCGCAAATCGACAGAACAACTGCGTTTTGAAGCTGCTCGTCAGGCGTGGACCGAATTGGTTTGCCTCGATCCAACCGATGAAGAAGCCATCGATCGAGCGGTTCAATTCTGGATCAAGGATCCGGGGAAAGACCTTGCGGTATGCCTCAAGTTGGCCTCCTCTCTCAAGGCGAGTGGGCGTTGGGCTGAGATCGCAGAGTTGGTATCAGGAGTCGGAGTGCGTCAGCCGGATGTCCGGTTACACGAATGGCACGCCGAAGCGGCCAGAGCCCTCGGCGATGAAGAAATGGAACTGAAGGCCATCTGGCGTCAGGCGGAATGCTTGCGAACCGGTTCCGATCCATTGGCTGCGATTCCTTGCTACAAGGACTTGATGGAACGTGGCCACGAGATGGGAAAGGTCTCTCTGAGACTGGCAGAAATGCAACTCCAACAGGGAGAGGTCTCTGCGGCTCGCATCAATCTGAAGCCGGTGTTTCAGGGAAAGCTCAAGGCGGCTCTTCATGATTGTGAAGAATCCTTGGCGATCCTTCAGTCCTGCAGTCGTCATGATTCGGTTCCACTCGAGATTCTCGACTTCCTTTTCGAGGTGGAAACGGACCGTGGAAATACCGAGGCAGCTCGTCAATATCTGGTTCAAATGCTGGAAAGTACCGACGTCGAAAACGATGACCTCCTGGTCAGTTTTCGTGTGAAGAGTTGGTTCACTGAAAACAAGAGCGACTATTCTCTTTTTGAGCAATGGATCAGCAGAATCGCAGGGAACGGCAGGGACTCAGAAGTTTTGGCTGCCTTTGAGTTTGCATTGGGACAGCTGGAACTGACCCTCGAGCAGTGTTTGGACATTGCCCGCAAAGGCCTGAATACGGATCCGAGTCATCCTTCATTCCTGAAGATCCTGATTTCGTCAGAGCACTTCTCAAAGGAAGAGAAAGCGGAATGGTACCGTCGCATCAGCCTGAGGGGAGTCGCAGATGGGGAGTTGCGGACTGTTCCTGAAGTGGATTCGTTCTCCACGGAATTCGGTTGGCGAAACCCTCTTTTGAATCTGGTTTGTCAGCAACAGCCCTTGTCTGGGAAGACGCTGGATAGTGTTGCTGAATCGGTTCTGACCGATGGAGATTACCTTCGCAAACTTTTGTTGGAACATGTCGAGATGGACAGCGATCTCAGGCAGAAACTTTCCAATATGAAGCCGACAGCTGCACCTCCTGCGCCCTCAACCAGGGCCACTGTGGTTCGCTCCAGTATCGGAGGAATTACAGAAAAACTGAAAAACATCCACGGTGAGCCACAAGTGTCCGGTACTTCCGTGGTGGAATCGGATACCTCGTCCTGTGATGACTCCTCCAGGGAAGAGACGGTCAGTGTTGCTTCCGATCAGGGAGGGGGATCTTCAGGAATCCAATCAGCCCTCGATCGCCTGAAAGCCATGAGAAATCCTGTTTCCACCAACGGTGGGGCTGGCGAGACTGAAAAATCCGATAAAGATCGGCAAGAAATTCCCACTTCACTGGAGGAGCGAAAACCACCGTCGGGCAAGGCTCAACCCAAGGTGAATGCGGCCATCGCTCGATTGGGAGCCCTGCGAAATGGGGGGAACTTGGCGACCGGCGTTGACGAAGAACGCCATGATCCCTAGGATCAGATGAGAGAGTTGACAGGGGCGGCATCGCCAAGTGGTAAGGCACGGGTTTGCAAAACCCGCATCCCCGGTTCGAATCCGGGTGCCGCCTCCAACTTTCCTACCTGATTCCTATTCTGTTGATCCCGCCTTTTCATCCGTGCTTTCAGGTTCCACTTTTTCTGAGTGGACCGATTTTTCATGATTTCAGTTCAGATGGCCGATTCAGAATCCCGGCTCAGGGGATCAGATCCCAGAATTCGGGTCGATCGTGAAGGGGCTTGAGGTCTGGATCTTCTGCTGCGTGGGAAAATCGGTCATAGCCCATGTTGATGGCCTCAGCCAAACTGGCGATGGCCTCATCGGGCATGCCTGACAATGCCAGGGCACAAGCCAAATTATAGTGTGCCGTTTCCCGTGACGGATCGAGTTCCAGTGACTTGCGGAATTGGAGAATGGCCTCCGGTAACTCTCTTTGGCGAAGCAGAACCAGTCCGAGAGCATGCCGGGCCGCCGCGTCATGGGGGAGTCGGTCATTGAGATCTTCGAGAATCAGTCTTGCCCCGGGCAGGTCGCCCGAATCGCGAAGTTGATAAGCCGCCCTGATCATGGCATCGCGACTGGCAACCTCGAGGCGATTGGCTCCGTATCTGCGTTCCAGCAGCAAGATTCTTGCCCCTCTGGAGTCACCCAAGAGAGAGAGCAGTTCGGCACAACGTCTTCTCAAGACAGGGTCGGCGTCCTGTGTGGCGACGTGATGAAGTGTCGGGCGAAGATCCTCGCGCATGACTCCCATCAATCTGGAGAGTCGCTGGAGTTTTTTCTCACCGCTCAGGGTATTCCAATCCCCAAGGGTGATGGCGTGATGCCCATCCCACTTCTCTGGAAGTCTGAGGAGGGTCCTTGTCTCCCACTCCCTGATCAGGTCGATGTCCCCGGGTAACAAGGAAGAATCGGATTCCGCAGATTTGAGTTGCAAAAAATCCACAGCCCTGGGACCCATATCGAGAAAGTACCTGCGCCCTCTTTTTTCCAGAATCGGATCGAAACGCGACAGGTTTATCCACGCTTTCTGACAGGCTTTTGCCTGCAGGCTCACAAGGAACGGGTCATTGAATGCGGATTGGGTCCCATCGGGAAGTGATGAAAGCCAACGCAGTTCATGGTCCGAAAGTTCTTTCGTTTCAAACTGTGGATTGTCGGTGAGCCACCGTTGCAGAATTCCATCAAGGATTCTGTCATAGCTCCTGAGAAGAAGTGGAGATCGAAGGGAATTCCACTCCACATGGCGGGCGATACTGGCCGCCAGAAATCCTTTTCCGGAGC
Organism: bacterium; assembly: GCA_029976805.1. GTDB lineage: Bacteria > Planctomycetota > UBA8108 > UBA1146 > UBA1146 > UBA12191. The sequence goes on along the minus strand of JAPOLY010000029.1, from coordinate 12,074 downwards.
GGGCCGTTTCCAGAAGTGCGGAAAACCTTTTTCGCACTTCTTTTCTCTCCAGCGCCACTTCAGCATTGGCGGGATCTGCGGCAGATCGGACTCGCAGCTCTTCCATTTCGAGAATCGATTGATCCACTTCTTCCAGAATTGAACTTAGCAGGGAATCCAGTTTGAATTCGAGATAAGCACGGGTTCGGGGAGTGATCGATTGTTCCAGCGATTGGGCCAAAAGGGGGATGTGGGTTCTGTCGAATTGATTCAGCTTTGACAGGGCTCGAGCGGCCAATACCGGGTTATCAGAGTCCAGGTGTGATGGGAGATCGCCGGAGGTCGGTGTGGCGTAAACCGTCATGGTTGGAATCAAAAGCCAGATCAGCAGGAGTGGGCCCAGCAATCTGCTCATTGGATCAGGATCGGTCCTTCTTCGGGGATTTCGAGAGAATCGAAGGCCGCAATAAATTGATCTTTGTCGACCGCAATCCTGGGAGAGATTTCCAGAGTTCTGGAAGGCGACCCGTCTTCATTTCTCTCAAGTGAGTAGCCTGCGGCTTCGAGCCAATCCGCCCAAAGCATTTGTAGCGCAAGCCTGGAAGTTTCCGGTGAATCGTTGCCATCACGATTCTTGACCGGAGCAAATTCCAGATCGCGCGATGCTTCTACAACGATGGCCTGATCAGAAAGGGGAAGGACATCAAAAATGAAAGTTTCAAAGCGCACGGAATTCGGAATCTCTGATTCACTCCATTCATGATCGATCCAATGCTTGACCGATTTTTTGGCCATATGAAAGGGCATCGGCAACGCGGGGGTGTTTCCAGCCTCATCACCGAGAACAAAATCCAAATCGATGACGTGCATGGCGACATTGCCAGCCCGGAAGGAGAGTTTTCCATCGTCATCGCGTCGATTTCGTTCTTCGTCACCCAACTCACTGTATTCAATGATCCGCAGATGCTCACCAGTTTGGCAGAAGACGCCCACTTTCTCAGCGGGATCGGTTTTGGCGACCGCTTTGGAACTGAACTGGGAACCGTGGATTCGATGCAGGCCCACTAATTCAGGATCGCCGATGGGAGCCAGAGGATTGTCAACCTGATGGGTGTAGACATGTCTGATTCCCCGTTGCCGAAACAGTTCGGCATGTCGCTGCATGAGGCGAATTGCTCCGCCGTGCCCGTCGGGACTGAAGAGAATTCTGCCGGGACCCTTGCGAAGGATTTTTCCTCTGCGCGGGTCGATCACCGGCAACTCCTCCTGGGGCAAAATGATGACATCGGAGGAGTTGAGTCCGTGGAATTGATGATCACGAAAGTATTGAACGGTTTCTTCATGATTGGAGGGGCTGGTCATGATCCACCACGGGATAGCGGTTCCCACCTCTTTCTGCCTCCTCAGGAGTGACTCTGCAAAGAATTGGAACAGGGTCATCTGCGTCAATGGCAGAAGTGGGTAACTCCCCTTGGGACCGGGATGACCCAATCGGGTACCGACGCCGCCAGCGAGCAGCATGACGCCGATTTCTCCACGGGAGAGCGCTTCCAGTCCGACACTTTTGGCTTCTTCGCGACCCGGGTCTCCGAGTGGGATCATGGGTGGAGGTGAGGGAGTGGCGACGGGAAGGCTTTCCGGATCGGAAGTGAGGTGGTCACTCACCAATTGTTGCAGGAATCCGAGATCGATCCTGGAGAGATCGTCCAGCAGTTTTCTCCTGCTGGTCGAATCCAGGTCATCCCAGTCATCGAAGAGGTGTCCCTGGTCCGCCTCAAGAAATTTGGCCACCAGAGTTTGATCCTCGGCTCCCTCAACATGAATGCGCACGTTTCATCCCTCCGGAAGACTCCTTGACCACAGCAATTCGGGTAGTCCCGTCGCCGATGGTACGGCAAATGGCGATTCATGCCACCTTATCCAGAGGCGGTTCCAGGACTGGAAATTCGACCTTCTCCGGTCCATCAGGGGGAACTTCTCTTGTTCCACTTTGCTCTCTCGGTTTCACTGCAGAAACTGAATCCTTCAGTCAGGAGGGCAAGTTCTGGGCGGATGGAGCAGGTGGCAGGAAACCCCTGCCTGTTGGCCATCGGGGTAAAAAGGGTCCGTGTCGTAAACCCCGAAGGATAAAAACCCGGTCGATAATAGTCCGAGTGACAAAACCGAGAATCGCATGAATGCTGATCAGGCAGGATTGCTGATTTGGCAGGGAGACCAAACTGAATCACGAATCCCACTTCTGGAGTCAGCCGGAGACTCGCAACGCCCTCGAGCATTGGATCGAGTCCGCATTGCAGGAAGACGCGGCAGGGGCGGATTTGACGGCTCCTGTTCTGCGGAATTCAGTCGTTCCTGATTCCGATGGCGAGAGCTCTGATGGCAAGAGGTCCAGAAAAGGGCGAAATCCACTGATCGCCAGGGGCGTGATTACGGCCAAGGCCCATGGGGTGATCTGCGGACTGGAAGCGGTCGAACAGGCGCTGAAGCATCTCGATCCGGATCTTCGAATTGTGGAGACACGGGCAGATGGTTGCGTCGTGAAACCCGGTGAGGAGATCTTTGTCGCCACTGGGTTGGCCACTTCGCTGTTGGCTGGAGAAAGAACAGCCCTCAACATCTGCAGCCACTTGTCAGGGATTGCCACCGCCACGGCAAATCTGGTTGAGATCGCAGGCGGTGTGAAGATCTATGACACCCGCAAGACACTGCCGGGAATTCGCAGATTTCAGAAGTATGCGGTGACGGTGGGTGGGGGCAACAACCATCGACATGACCTCGCAGATTTTCCGATGTTCAAGGAGAACCACCGGGCGATTCTTCAGAAATCCCGCCCTCAACTGGCAGGAAATCCCCTGGAGGAGGTCCGTTGGATCAAGTCCGAACTGGCCCGTGAAGGATATTCGGGAACCGTCAGTATTGAGGTGGAGGATGAAGCGAGCCTCAGAGCATGTCTGGAGGAGGGAATCGAAGTCATTCTGGTCGACAATATTTCCCCTTCCACTCTGGCAAATTGGATCGATCGGGCACGTCTTGATCAGATTCCGGTCGATGGTTCCCATTTGGAGGCGAGTGGAGGCATCGACGGGGAGACCCTTGCGGAGCATGCATCCAGCGGGGTGGGAAGAATTTCTGTGGGAGCGATCACCCACTCCAGTAAAGTTCTCGATCTGAGCATGTCAGTGGCATTATTGCCTGAGGATTCGGGAGCCGGGGATGACTGATTCATCAAAAATCGGTGGTGGTGCCGACACTTCATCAGAAGAGGCGTCTCTTGTGGATTCTGAAGAGAAGGTCCCCCCGGAGAAGACCGCCGGTATCGGATTCTGGCACAAACTGTTGCAGTTGGATGACACTCCGGAATCGATTGCTCTCGGGGCTGCGGTTGGAATGTTCATCGCATGGACGCCGACAGTGGGAATTCAGATGGTCATCGTGATTCTGCTGGCTCTGGTGATTCCCATGAATCGCCTGGCCGCATTGATCGTGATTTATATCTCGAACCCGCTGACGATGATTCCCATGTATTACCTGGAGTATCTCCTCGGTTTGCAAATCCTGGGGGGGCAAGGAATGAACTATGATGAGTTCCTGGTGTTCTTCAACGAGATTCTGGAAATCGCCAACCGGGAAACTTTCTGGACCGCCACAAAGGTCTTTCTTGAGCAGTTGGGTTATCCGGTGTTGAAAGCCCTGACAGTGGGAGGGGCTCTCCTTGGAATTCTGACCGCAATCCCCACATACCCCCTGACTTTGAAGTGGGTGAAGGGTTACCGTAATTCTCGCAGGAAAGCGAACGATGCAAGCCCTCTCTAATCTGAGGCTGAAGGGAACGAATGATGTCCATCCACAGAATGATCCACCTTCGACGGGTATCGATGCTGACCTTGTTTGCAATCACAATTCTTTGCAGTGGTTGCCAACAGAAGGGTGCGGTTCCAATTCAGGCCCGGCCCGGAAAGCATCCGGTGGAAATTGCAGGTCACAAGGTTTGGTGCATGATTGCGGCAGACAATGCATCCCGCCAACGGGGATTGATGTACCGATCGAGTCTTCCCGATGATGAGGGGATGCTTTTCATCTTTCCTCAGGTGTCCTCTCAGGGCTTCTGGATGAAAAACTGCCTGATGGACATGGACATTGCCTACATCGATGATGCCGGCAAGATCGTCGATATCATCACCATGAAAGCTCCCAAACCCGGAGATGTCCTGTTTCCGCGATATCGCTCCAGTCAGCCGGTTCGTTACGCTCTCGAAACCAATCCTGGCTGGTTTGCCAAACGTGGGATTGAAGTCGGGGAACTGGTGCAGGGTTATCGCGGGCCGGGAAATCTGGTACCGCGCTGATCGAGGATTCAACCACGAAGGGCGACGAGTTGAATCGCAATCCGGATGAGACTCGCCAGTGGCAGAACGCTTCGATTCTCTTCTGGATGATTCTTCTTGGTTTGCATGGACTCGTGATAGGACCTCTTTGGTCCATCGGCGACCCCGATCTCAAACTTTTGTACGAGAGTCCCGGTGACCGATCGTGGGTGACGGTGGATTTGAGGACGGATCCGCTGGCCCGCTTGCAGTTGATCTCCGGAATCGGGCCCGGTTTGGCGGCCAAAATTGTCACCGCCCGAGGGGAAAGAGAGCGAGCGGGGCTTTCTGCTCTTCCCTGTCGTTGTACATTCATGCAAATCCCCGGGCTTCCCGACAGGGCCCTGATGGATGCCGGGCCCTGGGTCTTGCCCCTGCCCTGTCCCGGTTTTGAATGCCTTCACGCCGATCAGGTAATGGGGAGATAACATTGAAAGGTGATCTTTCACGGGATCAGTCATGAAGCAGTTTCGATATCCCGGATCACCCTTTGTGGTCCATTCCGAGTTTGAACCCGCCGGGGACCAACCACAGGCCATCGATCGTCTTGCGGAGGGCATCGATTCCGGTCGAGAAGGTCAAATTCTGCTCGGTGTAACCGGGTCGGGAAAAACCTACATGATGGCACACCTCATCGCCCGGTCAGGTCGTCCCGCCATCATTATCTCCCATAACAAGACTCTGGCTGCTCAGCTCTACTCGGAGATGAAGCGGTTCCTCCCGGAAAATGCGGTGGAGTACTTTGTTTCCTATTACGACTACTACCAACCGGAAGCCTACGTACCGTCACGGGATATCTACATTGAGAAAGACGCAGCGGTCAACGCGGATCTGGATCGTTTGAGATTGGCCACTACCGCCAGTCTTTTGACCCGACCTGACGTGGTCATCATCTCTTCCGTCTCCTGCATCTATGGACTGGGGTCGCCGGAAGCATTCAAGGGAAAGATGATTCACCTGTCCGAGGGCCAGGAGCTGGATCGGGAAGAACTGCTTCGCAAGCTCATCGACATTCAATATGAACGCAATGATATCGAGCCTGCCAGAGGCACCTTCCGCGCGCGTGGTGACATCGTTGAGATTCATGCAGCCAACGAAGAGGTGGCTTATCGTGTCGACCTTTTCGGCGATACCATCGAAAGAATCGAGGAGTTCCATCCGGTCAGTGGAGTGATACTCGGGCAGTTGGATCAACTGACCATCTTTCCGGCGAAGCATTATGTGATCAATGAACGGGATCTGGATCGGGGAGTGGCAGGAATCCAGAAGGAACTCGGTGACAGACTCAAAGAGTTGCGGGAGAACGGTAAAGACCTGGAGGCACACCGTTTACAGTCGAGGACCCGTTACGATATCGAGCTCCTCAATGAGGCTGGGTATTGCCCCGGAATCGAGAATTACGCCCGCCACTTCAACGGATTGGCTCCGGGTGAGCGGCCACCCAATCTGCTCGACTATTTCCCGGAGAACCACCTGACACTGGTCGATGAATCCCATGTCACCCTCCCGCAGTTGGGCGGGATGCACGAGGGGGATCGTTCTCGAAAACAGACTCTGGTCGATCATGGATTTCGTCTCCCCAGCGCTCTGGACAACCGGCCGATGCGGTTTGACGAATGGCGCAAGGTGACCGGGCAAACGCTGTTTTTGTCCGCCACCCCGGGCTCCATCGAACTGGAGGCAACTCAGGGTGAAGTGGTGGAAGTGATCAATCGCCCGACCGGTCTTCTGGATCCGGTCGTGGAAGTCAAACCTGCTACAGGCCAGGTGCCGGATCTTCTGGAAGAGATTCGAGTGACCATTGCAGCGGGATTCCGGGTGTTGGTCACGACTCTCACCAAGCGAATGTCGGAAGACCTGAGTGACTTTTTTCAGGAAACTGAGATCAAGGCCCGTTACCTGCACTCGGAGATCGACACTCTGGAAAGGGTGGAGATCCTTCAGGAGTTAAGGAAGGGCGTCTACGATGTCCTTGTGGGAGTCAATCTATTGCGGGAAGGCCTCGACTTGCCTGAAGTGGCACTGGTGGCCATCATGGATGCAGACAAGGAAGGCTTTCTGCGAAGTGAGACTGCCCTGATCCAGACGATTGGACGTGCTGCCCGAAATGCCGAAGCTCGGGTCATCCTTTACGGAGATGTCATCACCGGATCCATGGAGCGGGCGATCGCCGAAACCAATCGTCGTCGTGGGATACAACAGGCGTTTAATGAAGAGCATGGAATCACCCCGAAGACCGTGATTCGCGATCTGGGAACGACTGTTGAGGAAGAGGTACGAGAGCGGATCGAGGAGGTTCAGGGGAACGTGGATCACGTTCCTGTGGCAGAACGGGAGGAGAAGGCCCAGCAACTGGAGAAAGAGATGCTGGAAGCGGCTCAGGCTCTCGATTTTGAAAAGGCCGCTCTCCTTCGTGACCAGGTGCAGCGATTACGTGGAGAAGAGACCACACCTGTAACCCCGTCCCCGGCCAAGCGCAGGGGAAAAAGAAAAAGACACTGAATACCCGCACCGAAAAGGGCGATTCGATTGGCGCAAGGCACCCCTGAAATTCCTGGTTTCCAACCCCTTGAGATCCGTGGAGGCGGTGAATTGGGGATCTGGATCGAGGCTCGTCAGGTTCGACTGGATCGCAAGGTGCTGCTGAAGGTGCTGCCTGCGGCGGAATCCCATCAGGAAGCCGATTTTCTTCGTGAAGTTCAGGGAATGGTTCAACTGGACGGGCGTGGTGTACTGAGAGTGATCGAAGAGGGGCAGGTGGGGAAAGCCCGTTTCGTCGCTTTGGATGAAGCAGGAGGCCTTCGCCCCGCTTCGGGAGATCTGGGGGGAGAAGAAGTTCCCCAACTGGCCAGTATGCTTCTTTCCCTTTACCTCGATGCTCACGAATTGGGTTGGCGTCCCGGGAGAATCCCGGTTGAATCCCTGCGTCAATTGCCAGCGGGAGGATTTGTCGTTGGTGAACTGGGCAGAGTGACGGTCATCGACAAGAAAGATGATATCGAAACTCTGCGAGCAGCGGCTTCTGAAACCTTGAGGCGCTGGTGTCGATCCCTGAGCCTGGAAACACAAGTCGAACCTTATCTGGAAGACTTACGGCAAGCTGGAATCCCTTTGAGGCAGTTGCTGAGTCAGTGGCAATTGAAATCACTGTCAGGGGCTGGTACCACCCCGGCAATGGGAACATGGCCCGGATCTCGAAGGTCTGTGGCCCTGGGCCTCCTTTTGTTGGTAGCGATTTTCCTGATTTGGGTGAATTCTGCAGAGAATCCTGTGGGTGAGAGGGCCCCTTCGTCAATTCCGGGTTTGTCGGAGGGAAGTCAGTCAGGGCGCGTAACAGAAACCTCTTTGGAAAAAGACACGGGACCATCGGGTTCTTCTGCATCTCTCGAGGAGCGGCCCCGGCCTTCCGGGGAGGAAGTTGAGAAGAACCCCTCCAGGGAGGAGCCCGCAGAGCGGCAACCCGTGACGCCTGTTCAGTGGGATCAGCTCATGATGGTGGATCAACACCGGCGGGCATGGGTCCAATGGTGTGAGGAAGTTGATCCGGGTTCTTTGCCTGGAAGTGGCGTCCTCCTGACCACGCTCTCGCTTTCCGAATCAGATCGCTCAGCGATCGAAGGCGCTCTTTTGTGGCAGGAATCACTGTTATTCAAAAGATCGCTGGAAGAGATGGAGAGATTTGTTGCCCAGTGTGAAGTCGAGCCTGCTGAAGCGCTGCTGAATCAAGTCAGGGATCGACTGCCTGAGATCCGGTTGTCACAATTGGAAGACGCCCTGTTGCAAGCAAGAAGGAATCTTGCCCTTCAAGAGGAGTTGTGGACCGGTTTATTGAGGAGAGCATTGGAGTCCGTTCTCGAGAGGGGAAAATTTGAATCGCTCATGGATGGAGCGATTCAGGGTTGGTTGCCCGGAACCCGATTCGATACGCGGAAGGCCGAGTTTGTCGAGGAACTGTCAAGGATCGATTCTCTTCATCAGAGTGTGATTCGATCCTTGCGTCAGTCATCGGCACGGAATGCCACGCTGACGATCCCTCTGAAATCAGGCTCGAATTTGAAAGCACGATTACTGGAGGTCGAATCCGCAAGACTGGTGGTCAAACCTGTCGGAAGAAAAGAGCCGGTCGTTCTTTCCTGGTCCGAAATCGACCCACTGTGGAGTAAGGAATGGCTGACATCCGCAGAGGGAGAGCCCACTTCTTCCCCTGATCCGCGATTGATTCTTCTCTGGGGTGGATTGGAAGCCGTGGAGGCGGGTGAGGTTGCACCGGGCCTGTCGCCGGTTTTGGGGGAAGCCATCGCCATCACACGGGAGTGGCGGCGGAATCAGGCATGGCAACAACTGGAAGCCCTCGCCGATTCCGGAGAGGAAACCGGGTTGCGAGCGTCGGTGGAGGCACTGATACAGCGCTTTGGCAGAGAGCAGTGGTCTGATTCCCGGAGGCGAACCCTTGAAGAGTGGTGGATTTTGCCTCAGGTGGAAATCGGTCCGACGGCCATTGGCCTTTTTCCCGGTGCCGCGAGGGTGGAGTGGTCGCGACAGGGAAACTCTTCCACTTCAGACTCAGGGGAATCTCCCCGGTTTGATTTGAGTTTGCTCTGGAATTCTTCGGCGGGGATTGCTGCGGATTGGTCCGGGGGATCAAAGGGAGACTTGAAGGAGGCTCGGGGCGGTGGCGTCCTGATTCGCGGTGGGATCGACCTCCAATCGCGACTGCCATTTGAGGAGAGGGTTCGTCTGCTGATTGAAGGCGCGATCACGGTCAGGGAAAAGCCGAATCTCAACCTGATTCTCTGGACCGGAAGTGAAGTTCCGCTTTGGTTCGGTCTGGGATTTCGTCCCCCTGAGAGATCTTCCTTTACTTCCGCAGGTGAAACGGTGCTTCTGCCCGCTCACGGGATCATGAAAGTTCCGGACATGAAGTTGCCTGATTCCGATTCAGGAGAAGATCCGCTTCCGTTTCCGCTGCCGGTCATGGGGCCCCGGTTGACCCCTGGCCAGTTATTGCAGGTCGAACTGTTGGATACTCCGGAGGGATCCGAGATGTCACTGAATGGTCGCAACGTCTTGAGTTTTCCCAGAAAAGAAAAGCCGGGAAAGGGCGGAATCGCCTTTCAGACCTTCGACAGTCCGGTCATGATTCGCGCCATTCGGGTGGAGGGGACCGTGGCCCTGAGCCAGTGGCGAGCCCTGCTTTTGGAAAATGCCCAAAAAACCCTCTGGAACCGCCCCTGAACCCCATTTAAGGCCTTCGCCAGACTTGCCCCGCAACTTCACCTCATCTAAACTTTGAGGAGTGCTCCACTTGCGGTGAGGGCACTGCCAGATCTGCCAATGTTCAGGGATTCTGCACGAGCCCGTCGGGGAATCATGGTGCTGGAATCAGGAACCGGAGATTTGGATTTCAGAGAGTCGATTCGGTGTCGGGATGGCATTGAAATCCTCTCTTTCCACTGTGCTGAAATGTGTTCCGGATCCGGTAGACAAGCCGGATCAACACCAAGGAGTTCTGATGTCACTGTCCCTCCATTCAACCATCCTCCGCGGTTGTCTTCTGATTTGCCTTTGCTTCCTCTGTTCTGCGGACTTCATGGCAGAAATCCATGCGTCCAGTCCTGTCGGTTCCGTCAGCGAAGTCGACGATTTCTCTGCACTCAAGGTCGGTGACCGGGTCAGAGTGGTTCTTCGCCGTGGTGGAAGATACGAGGGGGAAGTCGTTGAGAAGAGTGGTGACTCCATCTCGATCAAACACAAGTTTGGTACGGCGAAGGTTTCACGTCAGGACCTTCTCGAATGGGAGCGATTCAAAACTCTCGCCGAGCAATACGAAGAGCGAGCCGCTGATTGCAAGACCGCCAACGACTGGTGTGACCTGGGAGATTGGGCAGTCGAGCAGGGTGAGATCGAGCTCAGTCGTCAGGCCTTCCGTGAGGCGACCAAACTCCAATCCAACAATGCCCGCGCCCGCAAGGCTTTGGGAGAGGTCGAACACGACGGAAAGTGGATGCCACTCGAGGAAGCGATGGCGGCCCAGGGCAAACAGCTCTACGGAGGCGAATGGCTGACTCCAGACGAGATCGCTGAGCGTGAAGAGGCCGATTCTGCAGCACGCAGGGCCGAATCCCTCAAGGGCAGGGATGCCTATGTGGTCGAACTCCGGGGCAGGGCCTGGGCCGAAGTTGAGCCGATTGTGACGACCAATTACGTCGTCTATTGCAACTCCACCGAGGAGAACGCCCGCTACTACGCGGATGTGATGGAGGCCCTCTACAAGGCCTACGACAAAGTCTTTATCGAGAAGTTTTGGCCGCGAAAGTTTCGCAAGAGCCCTCGCAGTGATGTTTACATCCATGCAAATCATCAGCAGTTCATGGACTGGACCGGAAATGGTCCTGGTATCGGCGGATTTTATAATCTGTTGCGTCAGGACGTGACCGGATACCACGGATCCTTTGGTTCTACCGGTAGTACGGAAGAAGTCCTCGCGCACGAGGGAACCCACCAGTTCGAGGGCATGATCTTCAAGGACCTGCGCTTCTTGCCGATCTGGTTTATTGAGGGCTTGGCAGTCTACTTTGGTGATGGTTCTAAGATTGGCCGCCGCAAAGTGGAGATTAACCAGATCCCCCGTGACAGGTTGGTTGGCTTGCAGCAGGCGATCGAGGACGGCTCCTACTGCGATCTTCGCAAGTTGTTGAGAGTCCCACAGCAGCGGTTCAGTGGATTCTTCTACGGTCATGCGTGGGGAATCCTCTACTGGTGCATCTATGGAAATCAGGCTCCGGTGAAAGCCTGGACCACCAAGGAAAATACCGGCGGCAAGGTTCTCGAGGATTGGCTCTACCACGTTCAGGAAATGGACGGGATGTGCAACTATGAAAAAGAGGCTCAGTTCTTTGAGGGCCTGATCACGAAGCACACCGGCTTGTCCATCGATGAGTGGGAAGAGGAATACAAAAACTGGATCCTCAAGTTGCCCGTGGAGGAAATCGGTCGCAAGCGTGGCCGGGAGTTCTCCAGTGAAGCGATCAAATTGGAGATCACCAAGCCTGCGGGATGGCGTTGGGAAAAATCCGGTTCGCTGTACTCGGATGAGGTGGTCGCTTCCACCAGTACCGGCTCCAAAAAACGCAGGGCATCCACCTATGCCTGGCCCAATTGGCAGCATGCCGAATTGAGTGAGGATTACGCCCGTTCACTGGTGGGCAATATCTTCCGTGATGTGAAATATGTGGATGAACTTCAAGAGCGTCAGATGGGAGGAAATCCCATGATGGTGGCGGTCTTTGATGGCAAGCGTGTCATCGGCCTCGGTGAAAACAACACTCCTCAGTTGGGCGAAGAGCGTCGCTTTGCGGTCGGCTTCTTTGGCTCTCCTGACAAGATTTACGGAAACGTTTTGGAGTGTGAGACCTCTGACTGGGAAAGTGCCGAGAAGTTCTTCGAAGAGTACACTGAAAAATTCAAATACACGGGCTGAGTCCCCCTGGGAAACCATGATGAGCACTTCAAAATATTTTGTCTTTTACACGATCTTGACGACCCTCTTCCTCGGAGGGTTGGGTGATCTGTTCGCCGGGAGTTCGACCGATTCAGAAAACTTCCTGACACTGCAACTGGGCGAGAGAGTGATCATCGTTCTCAAGGATGGCAGCGAAGTGGTCGGAGAACTGGTGGAGGAGACTGAGACGGAGATTTCCGTCAAAAGTGTCTTTGGTGTGACCACCATCG
>JAPOLY010000067.1 GCA_029976805.1 bacterium | reverse complement strand
GCTTCAAGGTGGACACCGGGTTGACGGTCGAAACTCCGGAGACAGAGGGAGCCCCTGACCCACCCGTGGAAGGATTCCTACGGAGTTCCGGGGTTCTCACAGGAGGAGTCACTCGAGGATTCACCCTCGGTGTCACTCGCGGTTGGAGTTGAACTCCGCTTCCCGAAGGGGGTCTTACTTGAGGTCTTACTTGAGGTCTTACTTGAGGTCTTACTTGAGGTCGCACTTGGGGTCGCACTTGGGGTCTTGGAGAGGGGCGGCTCTGTGGACGAACCTGTGGACGCGAGGAAGGTCTCACCTGAGGTCGTGATGACGGCGAAATGGAGGTCCCTGTTCCTCTGGATTGGGCTTCCGCAGTCCCTGTCCCCCATCCACATGCCAGAATCATCCCTGCACACAGCAGGGTGAAACAGCGCTGGGTCAGCACTCTGTTCATCGCTCACCTTTCCCGAAGACGGCTCCATGAGCCGTCTGCGTTATCCCTATCCTATCTCTTGCCGGTTCCCTGCGGGAGAGGCTGCCCCCTCGCCTGAGGGCGATGACGGCCTCCTCTGGGGATTATTCAGAGAAAAATCAGGAAGACTCCAGGTCGATCAGGGGGATCGGTCGAAAAGGAGCACCACTGAAGCTCCCATGGCGATTCCGACGAGATCCGCCCAAAAGTCTTCCCAGGAAAGAGAGCGTCCGGGAATCAGCACCTGGACTCCTTCGTGAACCACGGCAAACAGGAGTAGAAGCAGGATCGTCCCAGGCAACCAGTCCCTGACGGGGATCCCCTGTTTTCTCCGGGGACGAAATCCGAAAAGCAACAGCATGAAGCCCAGTGCATGCAGAACCTTGTCGCGTCCTTCCTGCTGAAAAGCCTCTGGAATCGCTTCCTTTACCAATGAGCCCGGTAACCAACCGGCAAGGAGGGCGAGTCCAATCAACAGCCATGGAAACCAGCGACCGAGCAGAGCCCCCCTCAATGACGATCCCCGTGCCCGGAGTGTCGTTGATTTCCAAGAGCCCGTTCCAGAAGAGCCATCCGGACCGGAACTCCGGCAGCAACCTGTTGCAGAATTCTCGATTGGGGACCGTCTGCCACCGCATCGGAAATTTCCACACCACGGTTCATCGGTCCGGGATGCAAAACACACATATCCGGTCCACATCTGGCGAGACGATCTTCATTCAACTGGAATCGATCAACATACTCCTGAACCGAGAGAGCCATTCCCCCCTCAATCCGTTCATGCTGAATCCGCAACACCTGAATCGCATCCAACTCCGACAAACGGGAATCGAAGTCATGACAGGATTCGACACCGGGAAGCCAACCCCCTTCGGAGACGAATTCCTCAGGACCGAAGAGAATCACTCGAGCTCCAAGGGCAGTGAATGCCACCATATCACTCCGCGCGACACGACTGTGGGCCACATCACCGAGAATGCCGATACACCGACCTTCGAGGCTCCCCCACTCATCGAGCAAGACTCGACAGTCCAGAAGGGCCTGACTGGGATGAGCCCGGGTTCCACCACCGGCATTGAGGACACCGGCTTGGCAATGATCCGCCAGATTGCGAATCACTGCGTCATCGCGATCTCGAACGACCAGCGCACCCGCCCCCAGCGCTTCGAGAACCTGTGCTGTATCGAGAAGGGTCTCGCCTTTTTTCAGACTCGACGTCTCTGCAGGCAATTCCAGAAAAGGCACGCCCAATCTTTGGCACGCCACCTGAAAGGAGAGAGAAGTACGTGTACTCGGTTCGGAAAACAGGAGAGCGACGGAATTTTCGGCATTACTCTGGTGGACGGCAGGAGATTCCCGTAGCTCTGCAGCTCTTTCAAGAATCGCTGCGATTTCTCCAGGCTGCAGGTCGGCAAGCTCAACCAGGTTCCAGCCGCTGGCGTCGGTCAACGATGACATTCGCCTGCTCCTTCCAAAAACCCTGAAATCAGTTCTGCTGCACCCGATTTACGAATGAGACAACTTCGCAATCGCTCCAGAAAGATGACATGCTCTGCAAGGAAGGGACAGGGCTGATTCGGATCGAATTTTTGCCCCCCGTGCAACAGGTCCAGAATCGCAGTTTCCAATTGCGAGATCCCTTCCCCGGTCACCGCCGATACCCGGAAGGAATCGGCAGTCAGGGCGAATTGATCAGCATCCCACTCGTCGCAACGGCTGTGAACAATGAATGATTCAGAGGGAGATCCAGTCCCCCGTGCTTCCTGTCCCGGCAGCACCAACTCAAGGACCAGATTCGCCCGGGAGATTTCTTCGCTTAACCTTCTCAAGCCTTCCGATTCGACAGGATCATCGGTCTCTCGAGTGCCAGCCCCATCCACCAGAATCAGGGGCCAGCCGTTGATCATTGCGTGAGCCCGGACCAGATCACGGGTCGTCCCCTCAATGGGAGTAACGATGGAGCGGTCTTCACCAATCAAGCGATTGAACAGAGTGCTTTTTCCGGCATTGGTCACTCCGGTGAGCACCACCGTCGGAGGATCCGTGATCTGCAGTCCGATTTCTGCATGACCCAGCAACTCCTCTACCCGATCCACTGAAGGAGGTTCCTGCTGCCATAGAGCCACCTCCCCGGCAAAACCTGACCCGGAAGATTGAGTCAGAAGAAAAGCACAGGCCTCGTCACTCGCCGCGTTCGGAAGCTCACTCAGTGCTTCGCGACGAATCCTGTTTACGGAATCCTGCGTTCCTGTCCCAAAGATGGCTTTCTTTTCGGAGCATGAACGAGCCCCCAATGCCACGCACCGATCGAGAACACGATCCAGGATCAACCTGTTTCCATGAGTCGTCAGCAAAAAAGCCTCTTCAGAGGAGGTCCAACGCAGACAAACCACGTCATCGATGACCTCACCGTGTTCATCGAGAATATTCGCATGCCAACAATCCTGAGGAGAAGTTCGTGACAGCAAATGTTCCAGCAACTCCCCGGAACCCTGTCCATTGAGAAAGATGCCATGCAGGGCCGCGGCCCCAAATCCTGTCACGGCTTCGACGCTGACCATCAACCCTTCCCCTGTTCTGAATCCACTCTCTCGAGAGCAAGTTCCAGCCCATCGAGAACCAGTCCAGGAATCACCTGAGCTTTAGGAAAATCACCTTGAAGGCGGTGTGCATCCCCACCGGTCAGAACCGTGGCGACCTCCAGATCAGTGCTCGTCTTCAAACCCGATTGAACCCGGGAATGGAGAGCAGCGACTCCGGTGCGATAAAGCGTTTCAAAACCGCCCCCGAGAGCATGTACCGTTTCCCGAGCCCAGGGTGCCGGGACAGCATCGGAGATCCCACTGGGAAGCTCAGGGGCGGCCACCGAGAGTGAAGATTTCAAAGCGTCCCACCCGGGAGCAATCCAGCCACCCAGAAGAACGCCCTCCGGTGAGACAGCATCTACCGTCACCGCCGTTCCCGCATCGATGATAACTGCGGGGACTCCACCGTGCAGACCTCCCCAAGCCAGCGCCGTCAGAGCCCTGTCTGCTCCGGTTTTTTCAGGGTGATCCGTCTCGACCGAGACCGGTTCCGCGGATCCATTTTCGATCCAGAGGATGGGAAATGCCGTGAGGTGATGGAGAACTTTTTCAAGAGCAGTCCGGTGGCTCGGACGTAAACAGGATATCGCGACTCGAAGTGGCTCCGTTGACGCACCAGACCATTCACTGATACAGGCCTGTACGGTCTCAAGAGTGGCGTGATCCTCACGCAACTCTTCACCTCTGCGCCTCAAGCGCCAGTGGATACGGGTGTTTCCGACGTCGATGACCAATCTGTCCACGGTCGCCTCCTGTCAGGAAGGATACCGTGATCCGGAGTCAGACCCCAGTCATCGTGGCTAGTAATCGAAGTCGAAATCTCCCATGGCATTCCCCTTTACGACCCCTCTCAGCTCGAGCTGGAGTTCTTCCGGGAAATCGGAGAAGGCGAGTGCGTCATCCAGGGTGATTCGGTCCGCTCGATAAAGGTCTCGTAACGACTGATTGAAGGTCCGGGAACCGAAATGCTCCCCATCACGAACAGCACTGTGCAGTTCATGGGTTTTACCATCGCGAAGCATTTCCCGAATCGTCGGACTGTTAATCATCATTTCCAAAGCCGGAATCCGACCCTGTCCATCGAGTGACGGGACCAATCGCTGACAAACAACACCAGTAAGAACCAGAGACAACTGGAGACGAATCAGATCATGCTGGTGCGGAGGGAAGAAGTGGATAATTCTCTCCACCGTTTGAACCGCATTGACAGTATGCAACGTGGACAGGACCAGATGCCCTGTTTCTGCTGCCGCGATCGCTGCTTCCATCGTTTCACGGTCACGCATTTCACCAATCAGGATGACGTCCGGACTCTGACGCAGAGAATGTCGAAGTGCCGTCGGGAATGAATCGGTATCGATCCCCACTTCCCGTTGATCGATAATGGATTTGCGATCACGGAAGGTAAATTCGATCGGATCCTCGATCGTCACGATATGACGATTGACCGTTTCATTAATGTGATGAACCATCGAGGCAAGAGTCGTCGATTTTCCGGATCCCGTGTTTCCCGTGACCAGTACGAGTCCACGCTTCTGCATCGCCAAACGGGTCAGGGTCTCTTCAGGCAAACCCAACTCATCAAAACCGGATACATTTTGCGAAACATGACGGAAAACAAATCCAAGCTGGCCCCGCTGATGGAAAATGTTGACCCTGAAACGACCGATCCCGGGCAGATCATAGGAGGTGTCCACGTCCAACTTTTGTGGCAAGGCCTCGGGGCGTGAATCCTGAATGATCTCCAAAAACTCCTGAGATTTTCGCGGGGAGATCTCTTCACAATCGAGAAACTTGACGGCTCCATCGACCCTCAATGAAGGCGGGCAGCCGACCTTGATAAACAGGTCAGAAGCGTTCTCGGTCACCATACGGCGCAATAGTTCGTGAAATTCCATCGTCTCTCCCTGGATCAAGGGGGTCCCCGCGGGGACATGAAGGTCCATAGAAGAATACGATGAGGTCTCAGGATCGTCGAAAACGGGTCTCAGAGGCTATTCGGAAGGATTCAGCAGCCTCCAGAGCTGCTCGAGGACGCTCCGGATTCCGTCTCCTGTCACCCCTGAAATCACCATGACCGGTTCATTCAAACGCTCCTGAAGTTCGATCCGGATCTTTTCCACATCCTCGGCTGGCAACAGGTCCGACTTGTTGATCACTGTGATCGTCGGCCTTTCCGCCAACTCTGTGGAGTGGGCTCCCACCTCACCGCGAATCACCTGATGATCATGGACGAGTTCGTCGATTTCCCGATCGTGGGGATCCAGAAGATGCAGCATGACCCGGGTGCGCTCCAGATGCTTGAGGAATCCGATTCCCAATCCGACGCCATCCGCAGCTCCTTCAATCAATCCAGGAACATCTGCCAATACGATTCGCCGAAAGGTATCCAACTCGGCGATTCCCAATTGGGGACTGAGGGTGGTAAAGGGATAATCTGCAATCTTTGGGTGTGCACTGGAGACACGAGAGAGAAACGTACTCTTGCCAGCATTGGGCAAGCCGAGGAGACCCACGTCTGCGATCAGTTTCAGTTCCAGATGAACCCGACGCTCCTCCCCCTCTTCACCAGGGGTGAATTCTCGAGGGCTCTGATGGGTGGAGGTCGCAAAGCCGGTGTTTCCCCGGCCACCTTCTCCCCCCTTGGCGATGACGAATTCCTGCTCCGACTCAGCAAGGTCCACGATCATGTGACCTTCCTCGTCATAAACCATCGTGCCTACCGGAACGGGGATACGCAAATCTGCGCCCATTCGGCCTGACTGGTTTTTGCTGGAACCAGGACGTCCCTTTTCAGCCTTGTGAACGGGTCGTCCGGTGAAATCAAGGAGAGTCTGAACGTGGGGATCCGCAAAGAGAATGACATGTCCGCCACGACCGCCATCACCGCCGTCAGGCCCGCCCCGGGGTACATATTTCTCCCGGCGAAATGAGCAACAGCCGTCCCCGCCCTTGCCGGCGTAGACGTTAATCCAGGCTTCGTCAACGAAGCGGATGCTCAAGGGAGGTCCTGACGAGTTCGGTGATCAGGATGCGACGGGATCGATGTGAACACGACGACGGGTTCCAAAGCGAACTTTTCCGTCGACGAGGGCGAACAGGGTGTAATCCTTGCCCATGCCCACATTGTGACCCGGGTGGAACTTGGTTCCACACTGACGCACCAGAATGTTGCCGGCGATCACATTCTCGCCGCCAAACTTTTTGACTCCACGGTGTTGGGCATTTGAGTCGCGCCCGTTGCGTGAGGCGCCCTGACCCTTCTTATGTGCCATAGTCTCTGCTCCTGTTTCGGTTTTCAAAGTTGGTGAGGCAAAGCCGTCACCCACTGAAAATCTCTAGCTGGCGATCTTGCCGATGCGAACCTTGATGTACTTCTGGCGATGGCCCTTGCGGCTGTGGGAATTCTTGCGACGACGGAAACGGTGGAAGATGACCTTCGGTCCCTTGACCTCACCGATCACTTCCGCTTCGACGGATGCACCATCCACCAAAGGGGTTCCACAGACGAAATCTCCGCTGCCAGGCTCGATGGCCAACACTTCAGAAAACTGAAGAGTGCTGCCCGCATCAGCTTCACGATAATCGAGGAAAAGGGTCTCCCCTTCCTCTACACGGTATTGACGACCACCGTCGCGAAAGATCGCGTGCATGGTTCCTCTTTCTTCTCAACGACTCTCATGAGAGCCGATTTCATCAATTTATTGAATCGCCGATTCCCCGAACATTCCCGGGAAAACTTCAGCGACACCCCTCTGGACCACATGCGGATCAGGGGCGATCCCTAACGATACCGGATGGCCCAGCATTCTGGCGACCAATCTTTGTCAGATTCCAGGATGATTCTTGCTCCGGTCTGCTGCTCCAAATCCCCAATTTCTTCGGCCCTGCCCTCTTTGAGAAGGTCGAAAATCCCCTCTCCGACCGTCACAACAGCCTCCTGAGTACCTTTTTCGGACAATCCACGGGTTAATTCCCTCATCAGACCCGGAGCCAGACGATGCTCCTCCCTCACCGAACCGCGTCCGTTGCAGGTGGGACAGGAGGTCCGTCCGAGCCGATTTTTGGACGGGCCCAACTTCTGGCGAGTGAGCTCAAGCAGACCGAATCGGGATAGCGGCGCATACCAGATCTTTGCCCGATCCTCACGGGTGCACTCTCGAAACGCCTCTTCCAGCCTGGTTTTGTGATCGGTCTCCAGCATGTCGATGAAGTCACAGACGATCACACCCCCCAGGTCCCTCAGACGGATCTGCCGGGCGACTTCTTCAGCGGCCTCGAGATTGGTTTGCAGTGCCGTGTTTTCCAGATCGGAGGCGGTCAGGTCTGTCCCCGAGTTGACATCGATGGCGACCAGCGCCTCCGTCTCCTCGATCACCAGTGCTCCCCCGGAGGGCAACTTCACATTGCGGTCGTAGATGCTGTCGATCTGGCTTTCGAGTCCCCGATGGCGAAAGAGGGCTGTCTTTCCACGATAGATCTCCATCTTCAGATCCCCCGTGTGTGGCCAGCGTTGGCGATCCGCCAACAACTGCTTTCCCTTTTCTTCATCGTCGACGATTACTTCAGAAACAGATGAAGTCCAAAGATCTCGAGAGACTTTTCTCAGTAAATCCACTTCACTGCGAAGTTTCGAAGGCGCTGAAGATGCCTCGGCCTTCTGAGACAGCTGTTGCCATTCGGAAGAGAGCCCTTCCACTTCTTTGACCAGCTCCTCCTCCTCGATTCCTGAACCGGCAGTGCGAATGATGACACCCGCTCCGGGAATCGAAGGCATTTTTTCTGCAATCTGTCTCAGTGACTCGCGATTTTCCGCATCGATCTTCCGCGATACTCCAGGGCGGGCGACTCCACTGAGAAGGACCAATGACCTGCCCGGAAGTGAAACAAAGGTGCTGACACTCGGCCCCTTTTGACCGATGGCATCCTTTGAAACCTGTACCACCAACTCTTGACCACTGCGAAGGCAATCCTGAATCAGACCTTCACCCCTCTTGCGCGGAAAAGAATCGTTGAAGGTGAGAAGAGAGACAGACTCGCCACTGTCGTAGGCAGGATGCAGATCGGCAAAATGCAAAAAGGCGGTCCGGTTTTCACCGATATCGATGAACGCAGCCTGAATCGCCGGTTCCACATTGACGACCCGCCCCAGATAGATGTTGCCGACGAGAGTCCCCCCCGCTCGCTGATTCTCACGGTGGTACTCCCAAAGCCGCCCCGAGTCATCGACCAGGCCAACACGGGTTTCAGAGTCGACCTTTGTTTGAAGCAGCAGGCGCATGGAGAAATACACTCCTGTATCGGGGAGATCAAAGTTGAACTTCGGCGATTGAAACGGATCTCCAAGATAGCCTCCCGGATCTAAAGGTCCAGAGAAGAGGAAGAGCAATAAAAAAGGCTTCCACGGTGAGACCGTGGAAGCCTTCTAAATCAACTTTTACTGTCAGATCTAGCGACCTTCTTCGGATGTCCCTGCAGGAGTCACCTCGACGGCACCCACTGCTTCGCCATCCTCTTCCGTTTCACCGGTCGTGGTCGGCTCACCATACTTCTCCTTGAAGTAGTCCCAGCGCTCTGCCTCGCGCAGGGCGTTCTGGTAGATCTCTTCACTGACATCGCTGCTCTTGATGATGCGCGGGGTCACGAGGATCAGCAGGTGGTTCACGTCCGCCTGGCGACGACGCCACTTGAACGCCTCCCCCAGGTAAGGAATGTCGGAGAGGAACGGAATCGCCGATTCGATCTCGACGCGACGCTCGGTATGCAAGCCACCGATCACCGCCGTCTGTCCGTCACGAACACGCAGGTAAGTGACCACGGTCTGGCTGCTCTCCCTCGGGAGATCGATGAAGGCACTGGTGCCACTGCCGGGATCACTGAAGCGGAAACGATCGAATCCAGGAATGTCGGAGGTGTTACCCACCAGGGTGGAGACCTTCGGAATCACATTCATGTAGATCATGTCGGTTCCGGGGATCACATGGGGAGACACATAAAGAGTGAATCCCACATTGACCGGAGAACGGGAGTTCTCGTCGATGGAGACGGTCACGTTTCCGTTCTGGTCCTGCTGCACATTCTGCACCGCAAACGGCACTTCCTCACCGACGAAAATCGTCGACGGGTAGTTGTCGAGAGTGGTCAGGAACGGCTGCTGGACGATCTTCGAGTTTTCGTCGTCCTTGACCATCGAGATGAGCAGCTGGGTCTGTGTAAAGTCGAGAACACCGAGAGCCTGGTAAGGAACACCAATGCCCTGCATGTTTCCGATGTCAAAGGGCCAGGTGCCTCCGTTGGAAACCACGGAACTGTTGTAGATCGGCACACCGGTCGTGGCATCCGGAATCACTCCCAGACCAGAGAGATCTGCGAAGTTGGATGCGGGCGAGGCTCCACGGGCACTGAGACGGAACCCGTCGCGGCCCGGGGTATTCGGGTCATCCAGTTTGAGTCCGGTTTCCAGAATGTCGTCGTTGGCGGTCGAAATGAACTTCACTTCCACCTGAACCAGAGCAGGTTCTACGTCGATTTCGGCAATGATCTCGGCGATCTCGTCGAGACGGGGCGCAATGTCCTTGACGATGATGGAGTTGGTTTTGACGTCAAAATCCATCTCTCCCCCTGGAGACAATGCGCGACGCAATGCTCTCAGGAGAGTGAACTCCTCTTCCGAATCGGAGGTATTGGTCCCCAGGCTTCCGGCCTGCTTCTCGATATCCGAGATGATGGCCACGTACTGCTCCGGAGGACGAATGTAGCGCAACTGGTAGATACGGGTTTCCTGCTGCTGAGTCAATTTCTCGGGGGAAACGATACGCAGAATCTCGCTGACTCCCTCACGCTCGCTGACAACCACATATCCTGCGGTCTTGACGATGGTGTTGAGGGCCTCACGCCAGGGCACGTCCCTCAGGGTCAGGCTGACCTTACCCTGAACATCTTCTGAAATGACGATGTTGGCGCCGGACTGCTTTGCAAGCAGCTCCAAAACCACCGCTAATTCGGCATCCTGGAATTCAATGTTGATCGAAGGAGGCTGGGTGAAACGGATCAGACGATCACTGACTTCCACGACCACACAGTTGGTTTCACGGGCAAGAATATCGAGGGCCTCTCGCCAGTCGATGGTTTCAAGAGTCAGAGTGACGCTCTCCTCGACCTGAGGATCGACAACGATGTTCACTTTGACCTGATCTCCGATCTGGCTCAGCACCTCACGAAGGTCCTTGTCCCGAACATCGATGGTCACAAGGTCGACACCACCGGTCGCCTGCATGGCGGCGGTAAAGTCCGTTGCAAAAAGGGCAACGCAAAGTGTCGCCACCAAAATCAGCATTCTCATCTTCAAATTCCTCCCAAAAGGGACAGGATCACGACATTCCCGACTCTGTGTCAGGACTTCCTGATTTATCTATCGGTCGGAAAAGCACCCCACCTGAGGGCCAGACCGACCTTTTTTCAGCAAAATCACGGTTTTATCGGAACCGTGATCAAAATCTTCCAAATCGACGCTCGATCATCTCGCCCTCAAAGAGGAACACGAGACGGTCACGGTGAACTTCCTGAAGGACTGCACCCTGAATCTCTCCCCCCAAGGCCACCCATTCGCCATCGACGATGGCGTGGGATCCTTCAGCGGAAATGGCAACTCCATCAATCTCGATGGAACGGGAAAGAAACTCACGAACCACATCGCTGCGATCACGGAGTTGGGTGGCGGCCATACTGACGAGGGTCGAAGTGGTCGCGTAGGTGTCACCGGATTCCTCGATATCACGGGCAAATCGTTGAATCTCGGAGTGCAGACGGTTCACGGTTTCAAAATCATTGTCGGCAAAGGCACGTTTCATACGATCCAGACGCCCACGGCTCTCCTCGTAGAGATGGCGAACCCGAATCTCTGCCACACCGTCTTCAAGATCCTGAAGACGTTCACCGATCGCTTTCAGCTCTGCAGCCAGCTCGGGCTGGTCGAAACGCTTGGATTCCTCCGTGATCTCCATGATCACTTTGTAGGCCTCGGCAGCGGTACCATGCTCGCCATTTCTGACCGAATACTCGACTCGGGAAATTGCTTCACGGGCTTCATTCAGCATCTTTCTTTGATCTTCGACAGCGAGGTAACTGAAATTACTTCCAGCCTCCACAACCCCGGATCCTTTCCAGGGTGCAGTGAACGGATCTCTGTGAATTCCATCATCCAGGAGATAACGCTCCAACTTGAGTGCAGAACGAACAAATCGGGTATCCGAGGTGAAGCGCCCAAGAGCAGGAAACTGCCCGACAGCTCGAGCGATATTCATTCCTCGAGAAGCCGCTTCATCCAGAAAACGATAGACCTCAGCATCCTTCCCGGATGCCGCCGAAGTTTCTGCAAGAAGCAGGAAGGCAATTGCTTCCTGACCACCGTAATCGATGTACTCCTGGAATTTGGCTGCAGCCTCCTCAAGGTGACCGTGACCGTTCTCGATGGAATTCAGGCGTCGATGGACCAAACCCAGAGTCAGGTGGTAATCCGCATTGTAAGGACGCAAACTCACCAGCTCTGAAAGGCCTTCAAAGGCTCTCTTCCACTGCCCCCGACGAAGTTGCTCTTCACATGCCTTACTCAATTCGGCGATGCGACGGTCTTCTTCAAATTTGACGGTTTCCAATGCCTTTTCCTCGACGGGGCCGGTAGCAGGCAGGACCTCCGTAGCCGGGCGCTGCAGCACGGTCGCTTCAGAGTTCTCGCCCGAGCTCCCCTTCGCGGCAGCGAGAGTCTCGACAGAATCCATGGAATCAGTCGATTCCAAAACGGAATCCGACTCTGGATTGACGACAGAATTCTTTTCAGCCGCTGCCGTCATTTTATTGGCAGAATCAACAACGGAGTCGGATCCGATGAAACTACTCACCAGATAAAGGACCATCACCGCACAAAAGCCGGCAACCAAAGTCCATTTCTTTTCCTTGATTTGATCCAACATCACTGAATCTCCTTGGCATTCACCGACTTCTCTTTGTAAACGTACGTTGAGATTTCAATGGTGAAGTTTTTCTTGGGATGGGAAGCCGCAGATAGATCATCGCTGCGATCGATGGGGAAAAGGTCAAAGGAATCTACACGCAGGAAACGGGTGTGATTTTCGACCAGGTTTACAAAGCGGTGAAACTGGCTGAACTCTCCCAGCATTTCAAAGCGATATTTGTGACGCTGGAATTGACGAGTGGCATTTCCACTGGCGGGTACGGCTCGACCTCTTTGCGGGGAGGCCACGCCCTCAACAGCGACAGGCTCCGCACCGATCACGACCAATCCACTCTCTTTGCAAAGTTGGGTGATCGTATCCACGAAAGCGTCCCTGAGAACTTCATCTTCACGGGGCAGGATCTCGGTGTATTCCTCGACGATACCCTCAAGTTCCTGCAGTTCACTGACAAGATCGGGGATCCGATCCTTCTTGAGCAGTGCAGAAGCCTCACGGGCTTCGAGTTGCTCCAGAGTCGAGCGGGTTTCACTGTTCTTGCTACTGAGATTCCAGCCGACAACCATTTCAATACAGAAGAACACACCACAAATGGCGGCGAGAACAATCAGCTGTTTCTTTTCATCCATGTTCATTATTGGCCACCCTTCTGCCCGGGGTTTGCCACCGGAGGATCATGGAGAGGTTTCAAATCGATACCGATGGAGCTTCGAAAGTGCTCCGGAGTTTCTTCGGTCTTCTCGACTTTCTCCCATGAGAGTGGCTTGAAGCTGAGGAAATCACCGAAGAATGAGTCTGGGAATGCACTGACATCGACGAGGGCGGTGTAGAAGCGATTGTCTTCCTGAAGACTCTTGCGGAAACGGGTCAGGGCGACCGGATCTGAGCCAGTGGAGACACAATCCATCACGAGACTGCCTCCACTCTGCTGACTTCCCTGAGTCCATTTGTATTCGTTCTCTTCCAGGAGATGGACCTGAAGTGACGTGATCCAAAGATCATCCGGAACCTTGGATACCAGTTGGTCCAACTTGGGTGCCCAGAGAATGCGACGATTCTTGATCTTGATGATCGAACCTTCGCGCTGACGGTAAAATTGGATGTCCGATTCGATTCGATCGACCTCCAAAGCCTCTTGCTCAAGGCTTTTCACCTTTGCAGCTTTAGCTTCGGCGTGGGCCTCCATCGTGCCTTGGGCGATCCACATCCAGAAGAGGCCAATGGCCCCCAGTGCAACGGCAGCGACACTGCCGAGAACAGAATAGAAAACCGAACGGGGCGTGTTCGCTGCCCGTTGGAGATCCTGAGGTAGCAGATTGATCTTGATCAACTGAAGAGTCCTTTCCCGAGCGCCTAGACGCAGTCCTGAATACGGGAACCGAGTCCCAGAGCCACAGGCAATTGAACGAGGTGCTCCTGAAGGGCCTCGACGTCGACCAGATCCTCACGGACCTTGATCATCGCCAGGGGATCCCACGTTTTGACATCGCGCTCAAAGACCCTCTCAAAGGTTTCCTGCAGCCCCACGGTCTGGCTGGCACCGCCACTGAGGAAGACCTCCTCAACGGGGAAATCAAACTGATTTTCGAAGTAGTCAAAGGAAAGCTGAATCTCCCCTGCAATCTCATCGAGAATCGGTTGGACGGCATTGGCCACCATCTGCTCGTTCCCCTGGGGATCACACTTCAGGTCTTCTGCCTCTGCTTCGTCCAAATGCTCTCGACGGGCAATGGCATCGGTCAGATCCTTGCCGCCGAGGTAGATCTCCCTTGAGAAACAGGAGGTTTTCCCACGGACGATATGAATGTTGGTTTTGGTCGCACCGATATCCACCAACGCGACTGCTTTGTCAGAGTCTTCATCCTGAACACCCGCTTCAGTGCGCAAATCAAAGGAGTTGCCCAATGCGAAGGTATCGACGTCGACGACCGTAGGAACAAGTCCCAGTTCCTGCACCTGATCGATGTGGTCCTGAAGAAGATCTTTCTTGACGGCAACCAGAATACTTTTCATCTCGTCGGAGGCTGCGTCGTCCTCACTGTGAGATTCAATTTTCTGGCCGTCGATGGAGACCTCGTCACGATCAAAGGGGATGTATTTATCCGCCTCGAGACGAAGAGTCTCCTGAAGTTCATCGTCATCCAAATTCGGAAGAGTGATGTAGCGCACCACGACTGATCGCCCTGAAACCGAGGTTGCCACTTTCCGACAACGAATCCCCGATTCGCGAAGAACCGCCTTGACGGTATCGAGTGTCTCTTCAGGGGAAGGGATCTTCCCCCACCCGAAGCCGGTCAGTTCCAGACCTTCGGATGTCCGGGTCAACTCGACGACTTTGACTTCGTCATTACCGATATCGAGTCCGACCAGTGATTTCTGTCTTGAAAACATTCTCAAGCCTTCCAGTCACACCGCTGGTGTGTGGTTTGGGTTTCAGCCAAATGCAGCTGCAACCCGGATCGACTCCCCGGAAAAGCCCAATTGGCACCGGGAGGGACCCTCTGGAAGGTCCCGAGAAGATTACGACGCAGGAAAAAATGCGGCAAACCGGTGACATCGGTTCACCCGGGGGATTTCCCCTAAATCAGTCTGGAAGCGACCTCAGGCAGGTTTTCGAGGGCCCACAGGCGCAATTCCCGGGAGATACTCTCACCGTCCGATAACTGCATGCATCTGGAAGCCAGGTCCCGGACCTCGTAGTCAGCAAGATGGCGAATCACCTGCTTCACTTCCGGGATCAACTGCGGAGTGATCGAAAACTCGCGCAATCCCAGCCCCACCAACAGAGGCAGATGGATCACCTCAGAAGCCATCTCTCCACAGAGACAAACACGGATATCGTGCTCTTCCCCCACTCGGATCAACGAAGAGATCAGTTGCAATACGGCGGGGTGCAAGGGGTCATAAAGATCTGCGACCTGTTCATTACCCCGATCCACAGCAAGGGTGTACTGAACCAGATCGTTGCTGCCGACACTCAAAAAGGAGACCCGATGAGCAACATGATTGGCAACGAGAGCCAATGACGGAACTTCGACCATCACTCCAACAGGAATGTTTTCGTCGAACTCGACCCCTTCTGCTCGCAATTCATCGCTGACTTCATCAATGATCTGCAGACTGCGATCCAACTCGGGAATCGTGGTGATCATGGG
>JAPOLY010000166.1 GCA_029976805.1 bacterium | reverse complement strand
GATGTTTCCATTACAATCAGGAATCAGACCCGAGCGAATCTCGCAGCGGTCATCTGCTCCATTTGCATTGCAATCCGGAATGATTTCCCTGTGCTCGATATTGGTGAAGAGGCCATCAGCACTGTAGGAAACCCACTCGCCATTGGTCGCAACCGATGTTCCCAGATTGTCACCGTTGACGACGGTAATAGGACGAATCATATCTACCAGAGCCCAGGTGGCATCCTCCATACGGTTGTAAAGGTGCACCATTCCTGCAGACGAATCGACTCCGGGCTCGCCGACAATCAGCATCTGACCACTGATCTGATGACTGAAGCCATACTCTTGACTGGTAGGTAGCGTACTGATCAGCCTGTCTGTCTGGTTCCAGGAACTTCCATCTTCGGTGTTTTCAAAAGTGTAGACCGCTCCGATTCGCGGATCTTCTGCAACTGGGGCCAGAGTTCTTTCTGAAGAAACAGCCAGAGTTCCTGCGCTCCACGAAAGAGCCGTACCAAACGCCGCCCCCTGTGGACTGTCAGTCGTAGAAATTTCTTGAGCCAGCACCCATTCGGTTCCATTGAACTGGTAACCAAAAACCCGACCTGCACCACCCGGAGGGCCATCATTGGGTGATCCAATCATCAGCCAGCCATTGTCGGTCAAAGCGAGAGATCTTCCGAATTCCTCACCGCCCCCATTGAGTGGGTCGAAATTGTCGAGGGAAGCCGTGCGTTCGAATTCGGTTCCATTATGAGTCCAGACTTCAACGAACCCTGGATCATCAGCAATATTTGCGTCCACGGGATTATCGGGCTCTTCAACCGCTGATTGCGGTGCTCCCACAGCGATGGTGGAACCCATCACTGAAACAGCGGAACCAAAGACGTCACCTTCCAGTGGGTTGGCAGCCTGAAGTACCTGAACTTGAACCCAGCTGTTTCCCTGCTTTTCATAGACATACGCCGCTCCACGATCACCACTTTTGTTGGGAGCACCCACTACCAGTAGAGATCCTGAAATTGCCATGGAAAAACCAAAACCATCGTCGGTATCAGCATCTGAAGGCACGATGGCATCCTTTTGAATCCATGAAGTGCCCAATCGCTCATACAACTCAATCGAGCGGATTCCAGGATCGGCCATCAACAGATGTGGACCATCCATCGTTCCAACTCCGGTTGCAGCTCCGCTGGTTGCCGATCGAAGAACAGGCTCACAAGCATCGAGCAAACCATTCATATTGCAATCAGCCAGAACGGATTCTGCCATCTGACACTCGTCAGGAACCCCATCAAGATCACAGTCAGAACTGAGTCCCTGAGAAATATCACAGGAGTCTTGCTGACTGTTGTTATTACAGTCAGTGATTGGAGTGCAATCTTGCGCGGAAACACAAATACAGTTGGTTGCAATCATCATCACAACCAGAAAACTTGTCCTCAAACTCATAACACACCACCTCGTTTATTGCCGATAAAGCTGGCAATAGAAAAAATCTGCCTGCCAAGGAAATCCCATCCCTCAACATTT
>JAPOLY010000129.1 GCA_029976805.1 bacterium | reverse complement strand
TGGTCCGGATATCACAACACCCATTTCTGGATCGACCCTGCCAACAAGCTGTATGGACTCTTCTTTACCCGAGCACGGGAATTCAACTTTGATGTACCCATCGGCATCCGCAAGGCTCTTTACGGTGAGATCGAATAGCAGCGAGAAGGCGAGGTCTCCAATGCTTCAAAAGGCCCTCTATAGTGCCTGAATGCGTGTATTCGCGCTGTAGATGCACGGGTCCTGTTTCTGTACAATCAAATCTTGATCTGGACCCAAAACCGTCATTCCCATGACGATGGATCGGAAGAGCCAACATGGATCTCAAATTCCGGTGGGCATTGATTACCAGCCTGGTGATCCTGTTCACGATTTCGAGTGCCACCCTCCACGCACAGTGATGAGGCGTCGGTCCTGCCACGGGAGTTTCCCGCGGCTCCAACCCCCCCTCCGCACCCGGTGGATCCGGTGCCGGTGGATCCGGACACGGCGGTGCTGCACCGTACGTTCCCGGTGAGAGCACCCTTCTCGACTGGAAAAAAGGCCAGGGCTTCCATCACGCCATGAACCGCGAAGCCGGTTCGAAGAAGCCGATGGTGGTCTTCCTGTA
This sequence comes from bacterium, assembly GCA_029976805.1. Classification (GTDB taxonomy): domain Bacteria; phylum Planctomycetota; class UBA8108; order UBA1146; family UBA1146; genus UBA12191. The sequence goes on along the minus strand of JAPOLY010000129.1, from coordinate 2,701 downwards.
CTCCAGCACCATGAACAAGGATTGCTGCTGCGCCAACTTTGAGCGCGCTCTCTTCCGTGACCGTGACTCGGTCAAGGAGTTCAAATCCTGGGCATGCTACAAACAGGTGATCGAGACCCTGAAGGATGAGGAAAAGAAACTCCTCGAGCCCTTCAAGCTGGATCCGAAGAAGCCAGCTCTGCTCTTCTTCGACTCCGAGGGCGGTTTGCTCCACAAGCAGCAGCTCTGTGTCGACCCGCCCAAGTTCGTCAAGGTGATCCGCAGTACCAAGAAGCTCAGCGACATGCGCCTGAGACTGCGCAAATCCCACCTGGCGGAGCGTGCCAAGGCTCGCAAGCACATGGATGCGGGACGCTACGGCAAGGCCATCGTCATGCTCGACAAGATGGTCGAAAACCGCAAGATCATGAGCGGATTCGTCTCCCGACTGGTCGACCAAGACCTCGTAGAGATTGAAAAGACCGGCAACGATCTGCTGATCGAAGCCGCGCGCCTCAAGGAAGAGAAGAAGATCGTCGACTCCTTCAAGCTCTACAAAGAGATTGAAGAAGAGTTCGAAAGACTCGAACAGCTCAGCAAGGAAGCGAGCAAGCACCGCAAGGAGCTGCTCAAAAAGCTGCGCGACATGGGTCTCTAGACTTCACTCAAGGCAAAAAAGAAACCCTCCGCTTTTCGGCTGAAAAGCGGAGGGTTTTTCAATTCCGGATCACTCTTCTTATTTGGAAGATGTCACCGCCTGAGTCGTGATCTTCCACTCACCATCGAAGAGCATGACCTTGAACATCGCCGCCCGTTCTTCTGGAGGCATCACATCGCCGTTCTGATCCACCCGGCGGAAGTGAATCCGCACCGTCGCCAGGGTGTCGTTGACCATATCGATGTCCTCATCGATCAACTCCGAATGATCCCAACCCTCACTCTTCAGCCGTTCAAACAGGGCCGCGTAGGTAGAAGTCAGCTGATCCACGGAATCGATGGTCCGGTTCTCTTCTCCATTGGAGACCCACCCCGGCACATGCCAACACGCTTTCACCGCTTCAACATCGCAGGCATTGAAGGCGTCGAAGTAACGCTGCATCAACGCTTCCACCTCATCCGCAGATTCGGCGGGGCGCCGAATGTCGATGGAGATGGAGCACCCGGCGATCAGGGTCAGGGAGAGCAGCAAGGCTGCGAAGATTCCGATCTTGTCCATGGCAGTGAGCCTCTCTTGAAGATTGAACTCTGGGTTTATTCCAAGGATTCACAATATCGCAGGTCCTCCACAGGGGGCAAGCCACTGGGAAACGTCTGTCTGAAATCACAGGATCGCTGATCCCTCAGGGAAGGATTTTCATCTTCTCTTCTTCGCTGAGAGGAAGGAATGACTGGTGAAAAGCCTCCAGCATCGCCTTCGATGAAAGACCGAAGTTCTTTTGGAAAGAACCCTCGAAGCCTTCCTTGTTCAGATCACGGTAGAAGCCCTTCAGATAGGCTTCCTCACTGGTGCGGTCGATGAGGTAGGCGATAAACCAGGTGCCCAGGTCATAGGCAATCATCGCTCTCTTCCCGTAAGGAATTTCCGTGATGCTCTCGCCTTTTTTAAGATCTTTCAGAGAGCGCAACTTTCGGCGCATCTTCTCCTTCAAATACCCGGGTCGGACACCCTCCTGTCTGGAATACAGCAGTTGGGCCATGTACTCGGCCCCACCCTCGGCCCACCAGGGATTGACCTGGTTGCGACTGTTTCGTTCCGATTCCTTACGACTGAAGATGTGGGCGTGCTGATAGATATGGAAGTATTCATGCAGGACGACTGCCTTGTAGTCTTCTTCCTCTGGCCCGGGATATTTGGCAGACATCGTGATGATAAAACCGGACCAGTCCGAATGTTCATCCCGACGGGTATTCAGACCCGCACCCCCATCGCGCACATAATCCGCAAAACTGTGGCCCCTCCTCAGACAATCCTTCAATCGCAACTGAGGGTCCTTCTCCTTGCGAATCTCACAATACTTCCGGTTCAGTTCCTCCGCAGCCGCCGCACTCTTTCCCACCAGCCAAAATTCCGTCGGCCCGTAATTGCCCCACGCCTTGGCTGCCACGTCATACCACTTGCGAGTGAGCACTACGGTGCTGCCAGAAACATCTTCGGCCCTGTAGAAGGCGGCTTTTTCAGAAACAGTTTCTCCCCAGCGTGCTGGTTCTTTCAGAAGGTCATCACCTCTGGCCACTGCTGCCAGGCCAACCGCAAGGACTATGAGTATCCAAATCCTGTTTTTCATGAACCTTCTTTCGCTGATTTCAGGAGGAGCGCTGACTGACTGGCCTTCTGGATTTTTCTCGCCAACAGCAGTGGCGAAGAACTTTGTAGGCCGCTTGTACATCTTCGCGATTGTAGCGAATCAACTCTCGGGCCCGTTCTCTTTGGGTATCCGTCCATCGTTTCCAACGGCGAGATTTGGCGGCCCCGCTCATCACGGTTCTGCAGGCAGCAGCAGCCCCCTTTTTTGGAGGAACCGGAGGCCTCACATTTACATTCAGGGCCTGAATGACATTCTCAAGGCTGTGTTTAGCCTGTTTTCTATCCAGTTCCTTACATTCGATTCGAGCCTTTTCCAGAATATTGGTCCACACGGCTTCAAATCGATCTGCCAATTGAGGGGCTTTCTTTCGAATCATGTCCCGTTCATGCACTGAATAGCTTCCAACCAGTAACCCC
>JAPOLY010000165.1 GCA_029976805.1 bacterium | reverse complement strand
GGTCGGTTTTCACCTCGCTGAGAGGTTGTCTGCCGAAAGCCACAAGATGACGATCATCGACTCCGATGGAGAATTGATTCATCGCATCGATGACCGCCTCAATGTTCAGGCGATTCAGGGCAATGCAGCGAGCCCGCGCATCCTCCGTCAGGCAAAAGTCGACAGTGCCGATCTCGTCATCGCTGTGACTGACCGTGACGAAACCAACATTACCGTCAGCCTGCTGGCCAAGCATTTGGGTGCAGCAAAATGTGTGGTCCGCCTGAGAAACTCTGAACTTTCCGGAAACTCCCAGCTGATGGAAAAGTACGGAGCCGATGCCACCGTCAACCCGATCGCCGTCACCGCTGAAAAAATTCAGCGATTGGTTCAGCATCCGGGTGCTTTTGACGTTTCGACCTTTGCAGAGGAAAAATTGTTCCTTTGGGGATATGTCATCTCCGAAGGGTCATCTCTCGATGGCATCGTTCTCAAAGATTTGCGCAAACACCACGACCCCAAAAAATTGGGATTGATCGTCGCCATCTTCCGTGGGGATGACCTGATGATTCCCAGGGGAGATGACCGCCTCATCGCTGGTGACCACATTTACGTCCTCATGCCAGAGAGCCAGTTCGAACATTTCCGTGAACTGGTCCATCCGGAAACGGAAAATGTCGACAAGGTGGTTATCGCGGGTGCCACACGTCTCGGTCTGGAAGTGGCCCGTCGCCTTGAGGAAGTGCGCTCAATTCGCACTCTCGTCATGGTCGAAAAAGACCGTCAGCTCGCCGAAAAAGCCGCAGATCAACTGACCAGAACCCTTGTGCTTCATGGAAACATCACCGATCGGGATTTCGTCACAGAAAATGAGATCGGCCAGGCGAACTACTTCCTCGCCTTGGGAACCGACGACACCGACAACCTGACCAATGCGATGCTAATTCGCAAGGCGGGAGTCCGGCGCGTACTGGTGCGCAGTGAGAATGATCAATTCCTGCCTGTTTTCCAGCAAACCAACTTCGGCGAGGTGATCAATCCGCGCAGGGTGACGGTCAGCGACATCCTTCGAGTGATCCGCCGCGGCAACGTGGTGCGTATTTCTCAGGTGGGAACATCCGGTGCAGAAGTCCGCGAATATGAGGTGACAGAAAACCAGTTGGTGGTCGGCAAGAAGATTCGCGACTTGAAACTTCCCAAAGCGAGCATCATCGGTGCCATTCAACGCAAAAACGAAGACGGAGAAGAGATTCGGACTGCCGGTGGAGACACAGAGATTCTTGCCGGTGATCATGTGATCATCTTCGCCTTGCCGGAAGCGGTGGAGGCGATCGAAAAATTGTTCACACGCAGGAGAGGTTTCCTCCGTTGAGGTTTCGTCCCATCTTCGCAGTTCTGGGACTGCTCCTTCTGGTTCTCTCCGGCTTGATGCTGATTCCTTTGGGTGTCGCCAAGTCTTTAGATTCCGCGGAAGAATACCCTGCCTTCATCCTTTCGAGTGTTATCACTTTCCTGGTCGGCGGGGTTTTCTGGGTTCTCAATAACAAAACCAT
>JAPOLY010000130.1 GCA_029976805.1 bacterium | reverse complement strand
GGTCACGGGGCAGACCCGCTTTGCCGACGACCTCAGTTTCCCGCGCATGGTTCACATGAAACTGGTGCGCTCGACGGTTCCCCACGCACGGATCGTCGATATCGATCTTTCCGAAGCGGAGAAGATGCCGGGAGTCCTCGGATTTCTCACCGGTGAATCGATGCCGAATCCCTTTGGAATTCTGCCGGTGAGTCAGGACGAGCACGCCCTTTGTGTCGATAAGGTGCGCTTTGTCGGCGATCCGGTCGTGGCAGTCGCCGCTCTCACGGAAGAGCAGGCCTACGAGGCATCCCTCGCCGTCAAGGTTGAGTACGAATCACTCGAGACCATCGCCACGGTCGAGGAAGCGGTCGCCACCCCGGAACCGCGGATTCATGACTACGGCGATGAAGGCAACCTGCACAAGAAACTGTCGATGCAATTCGGCGATACCGACGCCGGCTTTGAGGAAGCGGATGAGATCTTCGAGGACATCATGTACTTCGAAGGCAACACGCACCTGCCGATGGAGCAGCATGCGACTGTGGCTCTGACCGAAGAGGTCGATCGGGTGACGGTTTACTCTTCGACCCAGACACCTCACTACCTGCATCGCTCACTGACCAAGGTTCTCGAGCTGCCGGCCTCACGGATTCGTGTCATCGCCTGCCCCAATGGCGGCGGTTTCGGCGGCAAGAGTGATCCTTTCAACCATGAAGTCTGTGCCGCCAAAATGGCGCTGAAACTGGGACGCCCCGTCAAGATCAGCCTCTCCCGCGAAGAGGTCTTCTACTGCCACCGCGGACGTCACCCGGTGCTCATGAAGATCCGCACCGGGGTCAAGAAGGATGGCACCCTGACCTCCCAGCATCTGCAGACCGCCCTCGACGGTGGAGCCTACGGCAGTTACGGGGTGGCGAGCACCTACTACACCGGTGCCCTGCAGACAGTGACCTACAACCTTCCCAAGTATCGCTTCGACAGTATCCGTGCCTTCACCAACAAGGCACCTTGTGGTCCCAAGCGTGGACACGGTACTCCGCAGCCACGCTTCGCCTTTGAAGTGCATCTCGACAAGATCGCCCACAGCCTGGGACTCGATCCGGCGGAGATGCGCATGCAGCAGTTGGTGCCTGCCGACAGTGTGACATCGAACTGGCTCAAGGTCGGTTCGATGGGACTCGGCAAATGCATCGAGGCGGTGGTCGAGGGCAGTGGCTGGAAAGAGCGTCACGGAAACTTGCCGGAAGGACACGGACTGGGCCTGGCCTGCGGTTCCTATCTCAGTGGAGCCGGCTTGCCCATCTACTGGAATCACATGCCCCAGTCGGGGGTGCAACTGCAGCTGGATCGATCCGGCGGAGTGGCCCTCTTCTGTGGGGAAACCGAGATCGGTCAGGGATCCGATTCGGTGGTCGCAGCGATCACCGCGGAGGTCCTCGGCATCGATCTCAAGGACATTCGACTCTGCGTGGCAGATACGGATCTGACTCCCGTCGACCTCGGCAGTTACTCATCCCGGGTGACGCTGATGGCGGGCAATGCCGCCCTGCAGGCAGCGGAGCGGGCGCGCGATTTGGTCGCCAAGGGTGCGGCCAAAAAACTGGAGGTTCCCGCCAACGAACTGGTCTTTGCGGAAGGGCGTGTCTTCCACGGGGAAAACCCGGAAGTGGGCATGACCTGGCAGGAAGCGGTGATCGAGGCGGAGTCCCGTTTCGGTACCCTCGGAACCACCGGCAGTTACATCCCGCCGCGCTCTCCGGGCCGTTACCGTGGAGCCGGTGTCGGTCCTTCGCCGGCCTATAGTTACAGTGCCGCTGTCGTCGAGACGCGGGTCGACCCTGAAACTGGTGTTTACCGCGTCGAGCATGTGTGGATGGCGCACGATGTGGGCCAGTGCATCAACCCGGCGATGGTGATGGGCCAGATCGAGGGCAGTGTCTACATGGGCCTCGGTGAGGCGATGATGGAAGAACAGGTCTACCGTCGTCTGCCGAAGAAGCGCTCCAATGCTCTCGTGCACAAGCACCCGTCGATGCTCGAATACAAGAGTCCGACCTTTGCCGACATGCCGGGAGTGACCTCCTACATCATTGAAGATCCCGATCCGAATGGACCCTTCGGGGCCAAGGAAGTGGGGCAGGGACCGCTGTTGCCGATGATGCCGGCGGTGGCCAACTCCATCTTCGATGCGGTGGGTGTGCGTGTGGACCAGGTGCCGATTGCACCGCACATGATCCGCCAGGCCATCGAGGCCCGTGACAAGGGCAAGGAAGCACGCTTCGGACCGAAGAAGTTTCCCGAAGTTGACTTTGGAACGCCTCTCCGAGTGCCGACCCCCGAAGAGGGCGGTGACGGCAAGGCGATCAACATCGAGGAGGCCGGGGTCCGCGATGGCACCGGCACCATGACCGAACGCAAGGACGTCGTGAAGGGAGGGGAGTGATGCTGAGACTTCCCGCATTCCAGTTCCATGCTCCTGAAACCGCCGCTGAAGCCGCAAGAATCCTTGCCGAGGATCCGGCCAACACCCGCGTCGTCGCCGGGGGCACCGATCTGTGGCCCAACATGAAGCGTCGTCACCAGGGAGCGAAGACCATCGTCTCCCTGCGGTCCATCCCCGAGATGACTGGCATTTGTGTCGACGACGAAGGCGGCGTGATCATCGGTGCGACGACGACCCTCGATCAGATCACTCGCAATGAAACGGTGCAGGAGAAGTACCCGACGCTGGTGAAAGCCATCGCCAGTATCTCCAGCCCGGTGTTGCGCAATACCGGGACTATCGGCGGAAACCTGTGCCTCGATACCCGCTGCACTTACTACAACCAGAATGAAGAGTGGCGTCGCAGCATCTCCTACTGCATGAAGGCAGAGGGAGAAGTGTGTTGGGTCGCTCCGAGCAGTCCCCGTTGCTGGGCGGTTTCCAGTGGTGATTCGGTGCCGATGCTGTGTGCTCTCGGAGCAGAGATCACCCTGCACTCCACCGAGGGCGAGCGCATCGTGCCTTTGGCCGAGCTCTTCAACGATGATGGCATGCATTACCTGACCAAGCGTCCCGACGAGATCCTCACCCGCGTGAGGATTCCGGCTCCTTCCGGAGAACGCACCGGCTGGTGGAAACTGCGTCGACGCGGTTCCATCGATTACGGGGTGTTGAGTGTGGCCGTGGCCGGCTGGTGCAGTGGCGAGACCACCGATCGCATCGAGATCTGGCTCGGTTCTGT
>JAPOLY010000128.1 GCA_029976805.1 bacterium | reverse complement strand
GGTTACACCTTTGGTTGCCACTCGTGGAGACACGTCATCGGCGGCCGTCTCAACCGCTTTGCCAACGGCAACAGTGGCAGCACCGGATTGACCTATGCGATCTGGAAGGGTTCGACCTGGCTCAATGAGCGTCACATGCCGCTCGCCTGGATCAGTCTCTTCTGGGTGATGTTTACCGATTTGTATGTCTGGGCCGTCTGCAACGGCTGGATCACCGATTACAACACGTGGTCCACCGCCGTCAGCGGACAATAAGTAAGGAGGCCCCATGATTGATCTCAACGAGATCCAGACCATCGAACACGACGTGCTCGTCGTCGGTGCCGGCGGTGCCGGACTGCGCGCCGCCATCGAGACTTCCAACCTTGGTCTCAACACCGGCGTCATCACCAAGAGCCTGCTCGGCAAGGCCCACACGGTGATGGCAGAGGGCGGCATGGCCGCTGCCCTCGGCAACGTCGACGGCCGCGACAACTGGAAGGTTCACTTCCGCGACACCATGCGCGGCGGCAAGTTCCTCAACGTCTGGGAGATGGCGGCGATCCACGCCCAGGATGCTCCCGAGCGTGTGCGTGAACTGGAAGACTGGGGCGCGGTTTTCGATCGCACCCGTACCGGTCTGATCAACCAGAGAAACTTTGGCGGACACCGTTACCCGCGCCTCGCCCACGTCGGCGACCGCACCGGTCTCGAGCTGATCCGCACCCTGCAGGACCACGGCATTCACCAGGGCATGGACGTGCACATGGAGTGCATCGCCATCGACCTGCTGATGGATGGCGGCAAGATCAGCGGCATGCTCGCCTACTGGCGTGAGACCGGCCGCTTCGTCATCTTCAAGGCGCCGGCAGTGATCTTTGCCACCGGTGGTGCCGGCAAGGCATGGCGCGTGACCTCCAACTCATGGGAGTACACCGGCGACGGCTACGGCATGGCCGCCCGTGCGGGTGCCGAGCTGATGGACATGGAGTTCACCCAGTTCCACCCCACCGGCATGGTCTGGCCCCCGTCTGTGCGCGGCATCCTCGTCACCGAGGGCGTCCGCGGTGAGGGCGGTATCCTGACCAACTCGGATGGCGTCCGCTTCATGTTCGACAACATTCCCGATCGCTTCGCACCCGAAACCGCCGACTCGAAAGAGGAAGCCCAGCGCTGGCTCGACGGTGACCGCGAGGCACGCCGACCACCCGAGCTGCTGACCCGCGACGTCGTCGCCCGCGCCATCATGCGTGAGGTCAAAGCAGGGCGTGGCTCCGAGCATGGTGGTGCGTACCTGGATATCAGCCACCGCGATTCCGATTTCGTGAAGCGCAAGCTGCCTTCCATGTACCACCAGTTCAAGGAGCTGGCGGAGGTCGACATCCCCGCCCAGCCGATGGAAGTCGGACCCACCCTTCACTACTACATGGGTGGTATCCGCGTCGACGGCGTCACCCAGATGACCTGCGTCCCCGGACTCTTCGCCGCCGGTGAGTGTTCCGCAGGACTGCACGGGGCCAACCGCCTCGGTGGCAACAGCCTCTCCGACCTCATCGTCTTCGGCGCCCGCGCCGGCCGCGGTGCCAAGGAGTACCTCGACAACCTCTCCGGCTCGCCGAATGTGCAGCAGGAGCAGGTCCATGAGCACATGCGTGGCGTCACCGATTTCCTCAACCGCGAGGATGGCGAAAACCCCTACGTGGTCGTCGACGATCTGCAGAAGATCATGGAGCTCAACGTCGGCATCGTCCGCGAGGGCAAGGAACTGGAAGAGGGCATCGAAGCGCTGCAGGAACTGAAAAAGCGGGTCGCCCACGTCAAGGCCCACCCGACCAGCCAGTACAACCCCGGCTGGAACACCTGCATCGACCTGCGCAACATGATCACTTCCGCCGAAGCCACGGCTCTCTGCGCCCTGCAGCGGGAAGAAAGCCGCGGGGCCCACACCCGCCTCGATTTCGAGGGCGAACGGGAAGAGGGCCTGACCTACAACGGCGTCGTCCGTCTCAACTCCGAGGGCAACCTCGAAGTGCGCAAGGAGATGCGCAAGGACGCCCCGGAAGATCTGCACAAGATCGCTCACTCGACTCTGGAAGAACTGGAGGGCAGCCGTGTCTGAGAGAACCTTCCGCGTTTGGCGCGGCAATCAGGATGGTGGCGAGTTTGTCGACTACAGCGTCGAAGTCCAGCCAGGCATGGTCGTGCTCGACTGCATTCATGAGATCCAGAAGGAGCACGCCTCCGATCTCTCCTGCCGCTGGAACTGCAAGGCGGGCAAGTGCGGCTCATGCAGCATGGAGATCAACGGCAAGCCCGGTCTCTCCTGCATGACGCGCATGAACACCTTCGAGGAAGGTGAGACCGTCACCCTGCAGCCGATGAAGGCGTTCCCGGTGATCAAGGATCTGGCCTGCGACGTCTCCTGGAACTACAAGCAGAATGAACGCATCCGCCCCTTCGCCCCGCGCGAGCGTGATCCGGATGGCGAACACCGCATGATGCAGGAGGACGTCGACCGGGTGCAGGAGTTCCGCAAGTGCATCGAGTGCTTCCTCTGCCAGGACACCTGCCACATTTTGCGTGACCGCGAAACGGAGCAGAACTTCGCTGGCCCGCGCTTCATGGCGCGTCTCGCCAGCCTCGACATGCACCCCCTCGATACCGACGATCGGATCCAGGAGGTCAAGGACGAGAGTGGTTCCGGCCTGTGCAACATCACCCGCTGCTGCACCGAAGCATGCCCGGAACACATCGGCATCACCGACAACGCCATCATTCCGCTGAAGGAAAGGGTCGTCGACCGCTTCTACGACCCCCTCATGTGGCTGATGCGCAAACTCCGCCCAGGGAAGAAAGAAACCGTGAAGAACTGATCGGTTCTTTCCACAAACAAAAACCCCCGGGCTGGAGATCACTCCAGCCAGGGGGTTTTTTCATGGGGTTTTCACCCATCCTGCCGTTGCTTCTGTAGCTGTTTCTCGTACCAGCAAGTCACCGGCGCCCCTGGTTTCAGGAATGGAGCCAAGAGATCCCACGAAACGTAAGCCACAGGAAATCCATGGATGCCAGAATAGAACGCATAATTTTGAAAGATGATCTTTAGCCCCTCTTCGACGATGAGAAAGTCGTCAAACTGTTCAAAGGGAAGATCCTCCTCTAACTCCAAGTCTGAGTAACCCTGCCTCCGAAGGTCTGCTTCCACCTCTTTCGCCAGCACCGCAAACCAATCTCCTCCCGATGATTCGTCGAAAAGATCTTGAAGCTCAATTTCCTGCAAGGCTGAACCGTTCAAGACAAAGTTACGACCACTAATCCCAATTCCCTCATGAGACGCCCCATCGGGATAAAAGCACCAATACCCCTTCAGACTCACCACTTCCGAGGTGCAGAGTCCTTTTTGATAGGTGCGAATGATAGTGCTGTCATGAACAAGAGACTT
>JAPOLY010000148.1 GCA_029976805.1 bacterium | reverse complement strand
GGGCCTGCTGGGGCATCTGCTTGGCAAGGTTCATGGCGGGGGTTATCGATCGACGGGGGTCGAGCAGGGCCTCAAGCCCCTGGGAATGACGCGCAGGGATTTTACCGACAAGGATGTCATGGCCGGTTTTCAGAACGGCGAGCCGTTGCCGATCTGGCACATTGAAGATGCCCTCGCCGGTGCGGGCGGTCTGTACAGCTGCACCGATGACCTGATGCGTTTGGGGCGCTGGGGATTGAACGCCTCTTCATCTCGAGTTTCTTTGAAGGTGAATACTCCACGCATGCTGGAAATCGTCGGCGAGGCGAGTGGCGGTGTTCAGATCACCCCCGTCTGGCATGTCGCGACTTCTGAAGAAGGCCCCATCTACTTTCACAATGGAGCCACCGGAGCCCAACGCAGCTTTTTGGGATTCCGTCCGGACAGCGGTCAGGTGATCGCTCTGCTTGTCAGCGGCGCTGCCATCGATCCCACCAACATCGGCTTGAAGTGGCTCGGTTTCCCCACGCGCGAGGTAAAGCGACCGCCGGTCGACACCGCACTGATCGGACACTACCGACTGACCGATGCGATTACCATCGAGATTGCGAAAGTGGAAGGCACACTGACGGGGCAACTCACCGGCCAACCCGCATTTGTTCTCGAACCGATCTCTGATGACTGGTACGCCCTGACGGTCGCCGATGCGAGTCTTCACTTCCTCCGCAAAGATGAAAAAGTGGTCGCCCTCGAATTGGTCCAGTTCGGCATCGCCCAACGTGCGGAGCGGATGGAAAAACCTCCTGCAGGAAAGGGTGAAAATGAATCGATCCTTCTCTCAGAAAAAGAGCTGGACGAATACGTCGGAAAGTATCGACTCAGCGGGCAGTTGATCTTCAGTATCGAACGCAATGGCCGCAGTTTGAACGTTCAGCTGACTGGACAGCCGGCAATTCCCGTCTATGCCCGTGAAAAGGACATCTTCTTCTACAAGGTGGTCGAAGCGGAGATCCATTTTTATCGCGATCCGGAAGGATCGGTTGGTGGATTGGTTCTGCACCAAAACGGGATTAAAATGGAAGCCAAGCGATGGGATCCGCAGGATCGTTGATCCACCAAAATCCCTGAGCCGGCTCTGAAACGCCCGCCATATCTGTCTGTTCTGGAGGTTCCATGTCTCATGGTCTTTCCGTTGCCGCACTTTGTACTTGCGCCGTTCGATTTGCATTTCTGTGCGCGGTTCTGTTTTCTCCCCTGTCTCTCTTTTCCCAAAGCAATCCCATCGTATTTGGAGATCGCGAAACCCTTCCGGTGACGAACAAGGTCAATGCTGCCTTTCTGGAAGACGTCAATGCCGACGGCATCCTCGACATCCTGAGCCTGGTCGGTGAGCCGGGGATCCCTGCGGTGATGTACACACAGCTGGGACTGGGATCGGGCAACTACTCCACCGCGACTCCTCAACCATTGACGGTTGGATTCCCGTGGTCCGTCGCGGTTGGAGATTTCAATGAGGATGGCAATACGGATGCCATCGTCTCGGATCTGCTCAATGCGAGCGTCTCTTATCTGAGCGGTAATGGTGACGGTACTTTTACCAACGAACCTCGCCTGATTCAGGGTTGGAACGGTGGCAATCCGCAAGTGCTGGCTCGCGATATGGATGACGACGGTCATGTGGACCTGGTAGGGGCCAACTTCTTTGGCTCCCAATTGTTGATCGCCTGGGGAACCGGGATTGATGATCCGATCGATGCCTTTGAACCGGTGACTGTCATCGAAGTATCCGGTTATCCAACCAGCATCGACGTGGCCGATCTCGATCTCGATGGGGATCTGGATCTGTGTTGCGGCCTCAATGCGGGAAGCGGTGGTGGTGTCGCTGTCTCTCTGGCTACCGGCGTTCGCACCTATGATGCAGAGGTTCGGGAAATCGGCGGCATGCCCGGTGCCCATTGGTCTGTACGGGCGGTCGATCTCGATGGCGGAGCACCGGAGTTGGTCTCTGTCGGTGAGGGAGATGGTCTTCTGGGAATCTTCCCCCTGGTGGATGGGTTGCCCCAGCTGCCGATCACCTATCCGATTTCGGTGGACGCTCGTCATCTGGATACGGCAGATCTGGATCTCGATGGAAATCTCGAGATCGTCGTTCGTGACACCATCAACGGTGAGTACCAACTGCTGCGTGGTCTCGGCGGTTTCGATTTTGTACCGGAGCTGATGATCACCGACGACCCCGTTTCCTTCTGCCCGGTGTTTCTGGAGGATCTCGATTTTGATGGCAGGGTCGATCTCTTCTCCGCCAACTACGGCGAGCAAACCACCAGTCTTCACCGCAATCTCACCCTGACCGGAGTTCCATTCCGCCGGGGAGACGTGAACCTCGATGGATCCACCAATGTAGCCGATGCCATTTACCATCTGGCTTATCTGTTTGGCGGTGGTGGCGATCCCGGATGTTTTGATTCGGCGGATATC
>JAPOLY010000125.1 GCA_029976805.1 bacterium | reverse complement strand
CCATTCGCCGTCCGGTGTGTGGGTCAGCTCCTCCAACTGCATGTTTCGCTTGTCCGCCCAATCAACGATCATCTTTTTCAATCGGGAAGACCAGGCGACCTGTTCCTCCTGTGATTCCCGGTCGCGCTGAACCGGCTGAATTCTCAGGTAGGCATCCTGGGGAAGGTCATCGTCGAGGACTTCCACCGCATGATCGAGAAGGTAGATCTGCTGAGCGAGCCTCTGTATCAGTGCAGGGGGGTAACTATCCCGGGAGGTTTCTGCATCACCGGAGAGTCGATCGAGCAGGGATCGGGCTGTTTCGGTTCCGTGGTCGATCCGATCCCGCAACTCGGCACGGGCCAGAACCGGCAGCCTCTGTGGATCGTCCCAGAAGCCGGCAACGCCCATACTTTCCATCGCCTTGGCACGGGCTTCACTCCACTCCACGGATTCGACAAGGCTTTCCAATTTGTCGACCTGCTCGGCCAGTGCCTCGACCTCTTCCAGACGCCCGGAACCGCGCATGGCGATGTAGGGAATCATCAGACGGGGAGATGCCTCGGAGCCTTCCTCCAGTTCGGGGATGGGCACCAACTGTTTTTCCGCCACTTCCTGTTCGGTGGCATCCGGATCGACAAAGTCGACGACGATCTTGCCCCCTTCTCCGCGGACGAAAAGGAATTGGTCTGCCTGAGGATCATCGTGGGCGAGCATTTCCCGGGCGATGGGAGTCAGGGCATACTGTTCGACCGCCCGGCGCAGCGGCCGTGCCCCCAGGTCGGCAGTCAGTCCCTGGGTGAGCAACAGATCGATGGCGGAATCTTCCCACTCCACGGCCCACGGGCGATCCTTGAGACCCCGGCGTGAGAGCACCCTTTTCAGTTCCAGCTCGAGCAGTGCCCGCTGCTCTGTTCTGGAGAAGGGGCGGAAGGTGACGATCTGGTCGATCCGGTTGAGGAACTCGGGGCGAAAGGTCTCCCTGAGGGCGATTTCGTAGGGGTTGTCTGACCCTCCGGAACTTTTGAAGCCGAAGGAACCCTGGGAAGCTTCCCGGGCACCCACATTACTGGTCAGGATAAACACCACGTGTTTGAGACTGACGACGTGTCCCGAAGCGTCGGTCATGCGCGCATCATCGAAGGCCTGCAGGAACAGGTCCCAGACATTGGGATGGGCTTTTTCAAACTCATCGAGAAGCACCACGCTGAAGGGCTGATTACGAATACTGTCGAGGAGACTGCGCTGGTGATGATTTTGAAGACCACTGCCTGAGCCGAAGAGTTTGCTGAGATCGTCGTAGGACTGCAGTTCGCTCATGTCGACCCGCAGCAGCCGGTCTTTCGATCCAAACAGATACCGGGCGAGGACTTTGGCGCTCTCGGTTTTTCCGGTACCGGTAGGGCCAGCAAAGAAGAACACGCCCAAGGGGCGGTCGGTGTCGGTCAATCCCGCTTTCAGGAGGGTGATGCGATCGACCATGCATTGGATCGCCTCTTCCTGACCGATCAGGTGGTTACTGAAGAATGTCTGAACCTCATTCGGGTCGAGACTCTCGTTGGGATCGACGAGAACTGTGGGCAGTCCCGAGAGACGGGTGATCTCTTCAAAGACATCCTCGGGGGTCAGCATGATCTTTTCAGCCGGGGCCTTGTTTGCCGATTTTTTCTGCACCAGTGATTTCAGCAAATCAAAGGCGCCGCCGAGTGGAGCCTGGAAAGAGAGGAACTGGCTGCTGAGTTCGACCATCAACTTGGCGACGGCGGCGGTGGTAGAAATGCCACTCTCACCTTCCAGTCGTTGCGCTTCGTGAAGGAGGATTTCTTCAGCGGTGCTGGCTGCCGGTGAAGGGATGGATTCGACGTCGTAAAACTTCCGCAGGGCAGAATTGCTGCGCAGCATCCGTTCCATCTCGTTCTCGGAAAGAACACCCAAAACCGTGATGCGCTGGCGACGGACTTCATTGTTGAGACGGTCGAGAAGTCCAATCGGGTTTTGCATGTGTTTACCCACATGTTCCATCTCGGCAAAGTCGGGAATATAGAGGATGGTTTTCGGCTGCTGCAGTTCGGGAAGAATTTTCACCCAGCGCTCTTCCATCTGGCCGATGAACATCATTCCGGCAATCAGGTCCTGAGCCGAGGATTCGAGAACCGTCCAACCCTGATCTTCCAACTGACAAAGCAGGGCGAGGGCGATGGTTTTCTTGCCCACTCCGGATGGCCCCGTGATCAGCAGTGATCGGGGGTGGTCGAGGCTGAAGCGTTCGACGCTGGAATGCAGATGATCCTTTTGGGTGCTGATCAGGGAAGACTGGCGCAGTTCTGCTTTTTCTTCGGCGCTTTTTTCAGGCCAGACTTCGAAGATACCTTCGAGTTCACTCATGCGGAGTTCCTCTCGCAGGGTTTCAACTTCCTCTGCGTTCAGGATCGCAGAAAGGATGGAAACAGATTCATTGGGGTCGGCCGAACCTTTGCAAAGATCCACCAGTTTCGGCAGCTCTTCGGCAAAGGGGGATTTTTTCAGCAGGTGATCCCGGTTGTCGATGATCAGTTGAGTCCACTGTGGATTGTCCACCCAGGGATATTCACGGATCGCCGTCTCCAGAGTGACGCTCGGGTCTCTTCGCATCAGGACTCTGGCGGCAAACAGGTTCCACTGATCGGGCATTTCCGCGGAATCCAGTGTGTTTTTCAGGGTGTCGTCGGGCAGGGGAACATCGACCACTTCGGGATCACCCAGAGCGACCAGGGCTGCTGAGCTGCCTGGGTAGTTTTCAAGGTTCAGGGAGAGTTCGACGACCGCCTGGTGATCGTGACTCTTTTTGACTTCTTCTGTGAGCTCTTCCAAAGGCGCAGAGAAGATGGTGAAGCCGTACATCTCGAGCTCTTCACCCGGATCGAAATCTGCAGCGTCTGCGTCAGGCATTTCCGGATCTGTTTCATCTTCGGGTGCCTGATTGCTGCCCCTCAGATAATGATCGGCACTTTTGCGGACCAGATAGAGAAAGAGTCCGCAGAGCAACAGCATCAGACAAGCGACAGCTCCGTCGACCGGTTTCCCATTTCCGGCGACAAGATTCCACAGAATTTGGGTGGCTCCGATCAGCAGGAGTACCGAGAGACCGTAGAGAGCGATGGTGGTCAGAATGGAGCACAGGGTCACGAAGCCACCGAAGACGGTGATCACAATTTTCATGGCGACCGATGCCGTATTTTCATGGGGGTCTTCGGCGGTAGACATCCTGATACTTTCAAACCTGTTTATTCAGTACTCAGCGACAGATTTTCAAATGAACTCAGAGGCCGTTCCCCCATCTTTGCATAAATCGGGATTCACTGCCACGAGGAGAAAACCAGTCCCTCGCGCAGATAGATGAACAGGCGTCTGTTGATCCCCGTTTCCCGCCAGCTCTCAGACCGCCGGAGAGACGCGGCATAACGATCAAAAACAGTGGGGTACTGTGTTGGAGGGGAGCCAGGGCATCTCCCACAGGCTCGTCGGTGCAGGGTCATGCGGTCTGCCTTTCGCTGCATGAGAGCAGTCGATATCTCGGTTCCGGCAGGGAATCTCTGTCGGTGAAGAGAAACCCTTTCTTCTCCAAAAAGGGCTTTCGATGGAGTTGAGGAAGAAGAGGGGGGCGAGAGTTCGATCAGGGTCCACTTTTCCTCCGATGGTGGAACGGAAAGTTGAGGAAAGATTGGAAAGAAAGCCGGTGAAACCGGGGGCCGCAACTTTCCTTGTTCAACTGGCTGAGGATCTCCGAGCCCCGCTTGCAAATCTTCCAGGATGAAGCGGCGATTTTTTCGATGAACTTCAGCGAGGTTGAGATCGAGGTGGACCCAGGCACTGGTCCATTGTTTTTGCATCCAGTGAAGACACGAATCGGGATGGATCCGATGAAAAAAGAGTCGATTGCCACGGCGAGTGGCACCACCGGGAAGAGGGTCGAAGGCTTCGATGCCCTGGGCGATGACCTGATGCAGGGGAGAGCAGGCGGTATCACCGAGACAGGGGCAGAT
>JAPOLY010000065.1 GCA_029976805.1 bacterium | reverse complement strand
CGGCAATACTGTTAGCAGCCACGGCGTCGGGAACCCTGAGAGTTGCAGTGGACTTCTGATCCTTGCGTTTGAGTCCACTTAGATCGAGTGAAAGCCATTCCGGATACACCTCGGGACGGGCATTCGCCACTCCTTTGGTCACATCTTCGATCATTTCGACGATCGGCAGATATTCATCCAGCCTTGTTCGCTTGTTCGCTGAACTTCCACCCTTGAGCTCGTTAATCTTGCGTTCGGCAGCGGCCACGATCGACGTGTTTGCCCCACGCAACTTCGGATCTTCCCCAAAGCGGGCGCGGAAGATCTCGGTCTGATTGTTTCGGATCGCCTGGTATTCACTCATCCGCAGTTGCTGTTCTCTATGGCTGCTCACCAGGTGGGCAATCGATGAGAAACAAAGTATCAGTCCCAGCAAAATCAATCCGGGAACCAACTTTGCAAAGCGGCGCTCGTAGCGGAACTCTTCCTTGCGAAGGTCAAAGGCTGTCAGCCCCTGACCTGCATTGCCGAGAGCAAGGCCGACGGCGATGGCTCCCGAATCATTACAGCGATCTACTTTGTCGAGCCCCATGGAACTTTCGACCTTGTCGCAAATTCTCAACTGTTGTGCAGGAACATCGAAGGCTTCAGACAAGTGGCTCACCAGATCGAGATCCTTGGCCACTTTTCCTGAGACGATGATCCGATCGATGGGATTACGCAGAAGATAGCCGGCAAAGGTTCTCTGAATCTCCGTGATGAGACGTGCCACCATGTCGTCATTGCTCACCGGTACCTGGGAGACATCTCGGACTCCCGGGACCTGCAACTGGTCAAACTCTTCATCCGAGACGACAGCAATCGCCATCTCTTCAAAAGAAGTTTCGACCATTTCCGGCGTTTCACCCTCATCAAAGAGCTGTCCGAACTCTTCCTCTGCACTTCCCGGATCGGGAGCCTGAGCGACTTCTTCGTCAGTCTCTTCGGGAGCAGGCAAACTGGGAGAGGTCTCTACTCTCATATGATTGGCAGTGGAACGCAGGCGAATGATTCGGCCTTCTTCGAGAAGGGCGAAGTCCGTATGCCCAGCCTCCATGGCAACGATCAGGGATCTTCCGGCGCGCATTTCCTCATGGGCGACATGGAAAGCACTGGCCAAAGCCGTGCCGTCGATCTCAACGCGTGCGGGATCCACGCCGGTATCCTTGAAAATCTCAAGATGCTGACCGAGAGCTCCCTTGTCGATGGCGCCGATGATCAGTTGTGCTGAATCCTCAGTTTCTGAACATTTGAGGTAATCGATGATCAGATCGTCGATGGAGACACCGGGGATATGCCCTTCGCTCTCGTAGCGAATGGTTTTTTGAATCACTTCATCTTTGGTGAAGGGAACAGAGATGTCCCTGAGAGTCATCAGGCGAGTGGGAATCGACGAAGCGACCTCCACCCCCTTGCGATCACCTTCTGTCAGATTCTCTTGGAGAATCGATCGCAGGGATTCGACACGTTCGGCGGCCGTATCTCCCAGAATGGTTTCTTCGATGAAATCGACCAACACTGTCTGCTTGGATGTGACATCCAGAACAGCAATGCGGACCAGACCGCCGTCGATTTCAATACCTGCGTGCAATGCCACGACAGGACTCCTCTCGCTGGAGTGACTCCGGGTTGACTATTGTTGCTTCCTGTTCAGACCCTCAAGTTGTCGAATCGCCCCCGCAGGGTCTTTTTCGAGATCGATGCCCAATGTGGCCTCGAGTTGCTTGCGGCTCTGTTTCTGTTCCTTGGTCTCGGTGGAAAGACCGTTTCCACGGGTGGAAGGGCGAACCTGCTGCCCACGACCACGCTGGTTCTGGGGGGTTCCCAGACCCGAACGACTCGCCGGTTGTGGGCGAGCCTGTGGGTTCGGTCTGCCAGAGGGGTTTTGCCCCGCCGTGGTTCCGGGCTTGGCGCTGCCGCCATTTTTTCCAGCGGAAACGTCCTGACCTTTGCCATTCTTGATGGCGCCCCTTGAATCGGTCGGAATCCCGGTCGGTTGCTGGGCTCCGCGACCTGGAACCTGATTACCGCCGAGGCCGAGTGCTTCCAACTCTTCCGGACTGAAACCGCGAAGAACGAGACCACCGTCCACTTCATCGATGACCGGATCGAGAACGTCCTCGGTTTGAAGGGTGTAGCTTCTGCCGTTGTGTCGGTAGGTCACCTGCTTGGGGGTGTGGGTGATGTCGACCACCTCGTAGGTGTTCTCATCCACTCTGAACTGCTTGCCCTGTTCGATGTATCGCGTACGGGACTGATTTTGGGCTGGCAGCCTGCTGGGCGTCCGTGAACGGCTGGTAGTACGACCTCTGCTGGAAGTCGCACGGCTGCTCGTTCTGCTCGAGGTTCCACGCAGGCGTGAACTGGTTGCAGTTCTGCGACCAGTGACGTTGGTCCCCACCGGATTGGCAGATTTTTCCTGCAGTGTGGCGAACTTGCGGCCTTCCTCGGAAAGGATGACGCCTGAGATGGTCCAGTCTCGAAGGGGACCTCCATCGAGAACCGGAAGCTCCGGTTCTGTCTGGGCCTGAACCGGTGCCACGGGCGGAGCAGGTTTCTTTCTGTAGAGATCACGAATCACACTGGTGTAGCGGTTGGAAACAGGCCTCGGAACATCTGCCGGCATTGCGTAGTCTTCGGGATCAGCGAGTCGAATTGTTTTTTGATCCTCCTCGACCATGCCGAACATGTTCAAGAGAGCGTATGTGAGCAAAGCCAGTCCGGTGAGATTGAGCAGAGTCAATCCACCTCGAATCAAGCCAATATTGAATTTCATCGTAGTTCCATCCCTTGCCAAGTCATCGCTTCAATTCTCTCCACGAGAGAACGACGACATGGCGATCTCTTCTCGCACAAATCAGTTTACCCGAGAGGGTCTGATTTTCCTTTGTCCCTTTGAGGTTTGCAGTGAAATACTGACTTTTGAAGACCACATTTTTCTCCAGGTCCTCTTTCAGCAAATCGGTGATCGATGGCTCACCACCCACCTCCGACGAGTTCCAATCCTCATTGATCTGGGAAAGTTGATTAATGTTGGTGAAATGCTCAAAATCCTGAGCCATATCCTCTTCATCTTCACCGAAGGGTATTTCCGCAGCAGCGGCTTCTTCCTCCTCGGTCAATTCGCGGTAAGTGTCCCCACGCTGGTAGATTTGCCAGGCAATCTCCTTGGCTTCCTGAAAATCTTCAAAGGAAGGAATCAGGGCGATGACCACCTCTGGTCGGGCTGTATTCAGATTGATCTTTCCCGAAGAGTTCGCAGTCAGAACATGACGCAACCCAAGAGGAGCCACAGGGCCTTCGACCATTTCATCGAGGAGTGAGTAACCACTCTGTTCCAGAAAGTCGAGGGAACCGATTCCCGGAAGATCATCGAGACCAAGGCCACCGAGCCCGGAAGCCATTCCCGAACCCATGCCATCCCGTTCCCCTGACTCTTCCAGTTCAGCAGTCAGCGGATCGACCGGCCCTTCAAAAAACTCAAGGCTGATCTCTTCCAACTGCAAGATTGAGTCGAGGCTGCGGATTCGGCGCGTCTTCTCATCGGAGACTCTCTGGAACACATATCCCACGATGGCCGCAGCCGCGTCGGTGGGATCCGGGGTCTCCTCGTAATTGAATCCGTTCTCCTGATTATAGTCGATCACTGCTTCCATGAGGCGTTGAAGCATATACTCCGCATCATCCACCTGCTCCTGCTCGGGGAGAACAAACTCCTCCTCGACGAAGCCGCTTCCACTGGGAAAAGAATTCTCGGGATCGAGGGAAACCGACCCGGGATCAAAGCCTGAATCGGTTGGGACTCCAATGTCCCCCAGATCCGGAATGTCCCCTTCGGCCCCCGTTTCCTCTTCTTCTTCGGAGAGAACCAATTCAAAGATGTGATTGAGATCGATACAGGATTCACCATCGATAATATCTCCGGTGACCTGAATATCGTTCACGGTGTCCTGAATCGGATAGGCCCAGACGTCATGACGGGTATCGACCGCATCGTTGGACTCCGATGGACTCTCGCCTTCTTCCGCGGAATCAGGACCTCCCCCACCGGGGCCGGCGTTGGCATTGGAATTGGTATCGGGCACCTGACCCAACATGTCGCCGCCCTCAAGGTCGAGCTCTTCGAGCAACCCGAGGTCCTCCATCAAATCCTCAGTCACCTTTTGCATCACCAGACGAGATGAAGCCTGAAGTGCATAATTCAGCTGAACAAAGCCCTGGCGATTTTGTGAAATCCGTTTTTCAACCTGGGTCACAAAAACCATCTGTGTGATGACGACCGTCAGAACCAAAACCAGGACCAGAACGATAAACAGGGCCATTCCCGAATCCCCGGAGGAGACTCGAGTGGCTCGATTCGATCGGTGGTTCTGTCCTTGCTGCTGCATTCGTTCCCACTTTTCAGGGCTCATTGCGCCGATCCGCTCCCTGCCTTGGGAACGGAAACCGGTATCCACTACATCGGCAGATCCTGTGCCATTCTACACCCTCTGATCATGGAACTTTTACCGACCCCAAAAATCATAAGCGCTATAATTTATTGGACTTACGACTCAAGGTCCGAGAATGCACAGTGATTTTTACTGCAGAGGGCCCCGAGTGGGGTAAACAGTGTTCGAATTTACAACACTTACGGAGTGGATTCGTCCTCATCCTGAACCTCTGGGGACACCGTCACAGGCTCCTTCAGGGTCAGACTCAGGACCACAGGCAAGACGATGAGGGTCAGCAGAGTCGACGCCCCCAGACCACCGATGATTGTTTTCCCCAGAGTGGTGAAGGAAGGACCTGTGGTCACCTGGGTGGTATAGGCCATGGGGATCAGACCGAGAATGGTGGTCAATGCCGTGATCAGAATCGGCCGCAGTCGATCCCCGGCCCCGGAAAGGATGGCATCCAGGCGTGACTTCCCCTCCGCCATTTTTCTCAGTACCTGATCGATGAGCACAATCCCGTTGTTGACCACGATTCCACTCAACAGGATGGTCCCGACCGCTGCCGGTGTATCGAGGTCATCCCCCTGAAGGTAAAGAGTCCAGATCACTCCCGGGATGGCAAGAAAGACCGAAACCATCAAGACCAGTGGAGTTCTCAAGGACTCAAACAAACATGCGAGAACCATGTAGACGAGCAAGACTGACAGATACATGCCTTCGCCAAAAGAATCCCTGTTACGCCAGCGACCCGACCACTGCTCACCCAGATCCCAGGTGTAACCCACAGGCCAGGTGAATGAATTCAACGCCTGTTCTACACGGGCCTGAATCTGCTGCTGATTCCCCGCACCCAACTCCACCGACACATTCGCGTAGGCGAGACGATCCCAGCGCTTGCGTTCATCTGCTGCCTCGGCTTGAACGAGAGATCCCAGATCCTCGACCGGCAACTCCAGTGCATCCGTCACCGGGAAACGCATCCCTTTCAATTCGGAGACCGTATCGGTCTCCTCCTCGAGAAGACCAAGGGTGATATCCATGTCATTGGATCGCGTCCTAAGGCTTGAGAGTCGACTGCCTGCAAATGCCATGCTGATACTGCGGGCCACCTGATCTCCGGAGACTTCAAGACGACCGAGGAGGTCTTCATCCGGTTGCAGTATCAGCTCATCGACCTGATTGCGTCCGGGTATCTCCGCATCGATCACGCCTTCCACATTGGAAAGGTAAGCGGCCACTTCCGGCGCCAACTCGTCGAGCAGGGCTCCCGAGACTCCTTTGAGTCGTACATTGATGGAGCCGGCACTGGACCTTCCACCGCCTCCCCGTCCGCCCCAGCCCCAACCATCACTGGTCTTGATGTTGAAACCGGGAATCTTCGGAAGAATCGTCGAAATTCTTGCCTTGAGATCCGCCAGATACTGTTCGGTCGCAATTTCCTGAGGTGGATAGACTCGCGTGATGGCGGTGCCATCGGTGAACCAGGAGTAAATGTCACCCTCGCCGATGACATCCCTGCGACTCTGTAGAATCTCCTCTATCTGGTAAACCACCTTTTCCATCTCGCGGTAATCCAGACCCTCTACAGGGTTGTAGCGAATGTTGGCAAAGTTGGCTTTCCAGTCCATATCCGACATGTTCATGCGGAAGCCGTTTTGGAAAGGAATGATGACACTGAAGGTCGCGGCAAGGGCGATGGCGATGGTCAGAAACCTGAAGCGAACTGCCCCATCAAGAAACTTGAGGTAGGCCCCTTTAAAGGATTCAAACCAGGCAGCCTTCTTCACTTCATGCTGGCCAAAGATGCGAGCGGAAACCATCGGTACGAGAGTCAGTGAGACGAACAGGCTCGCTCCAATGGTCAGTGATATGACCATTCCCACATTGCCCAAATGTTCCGAAAACTGACTGGTGCTCGAAATCATCACTGGCAGGAACACGACCATCGTTGTCAGGGTGGCCGCGAAGACCGGAGTCGCCACTTCCAGTGTTCCCTGAGTAGCCGCTTCAGCAGGGCTTTGCCCGGCAGTGGCACGCCTGACGATCGACTCGACCACCACCACAGCCGTGTCGACCAACATTCCCACACCAAGCATCAATGCCAGTATCGTGATGGTGTTGAGCTCCATATCGGCGAGGTAGAAGGCCGCCATCGCCGACAAGACAGAGATAGGGATTGCCATGCCGACCAGAAATGTGGCCGAAATACGACGCAGGAAAATCAACAGAACGACCAGTGCGAGTCCACCACCGATAAATCCGGCATCCCGCAACTGCCCAATGGATTTCTCGATCATTTGGCCCTGGTCCTGCCAAACCAGCAGTTCGATTCCAGCGAGCTGAGGGTCAGCCTGAATCGTCTTCACGACTTCGCGAATGCGACGGCAGGTGTTGACGGTGTTTGCTCCGGATTGCTGCGAAATCTCCAGCGAGATGGCGGGAGAAAGATTGAGGTGCCTTCCCCAACGCATCTCACCCTCGACCCGATCGATGATGGCTACCTGACCGAGGCGCAGGCCGCGATCATTGATGGGCAGATCAAACAGGTCTTCGTAGTCATCGACGGCATTGATCATCCGCAGACGTCGGGTTTTACCCTCTTTCCAGATTCTGCCAATGGTCGCATCGATATTGGAGCTGTTGATCACTGCCGCAATGCTGCCCAATGTCAGACCATGACGTTCGAGATCGCCTTTGCGGAACTGGATGCGAACCTCGAGTGGCTTGATGCCATCCAGCTCCACTTGACCCACTCCATCGATTCGCTCCAGAGGCCTTTGGATGCGGTTGACGAGAAGGTCGTAGTTTTCGGAAAGATCGATCCCCTTGGAACTGATGCGGGCCTCGATGATGGTGTCAGGCCCCCCACCCCAACCCCCATCGCTGACCCGGATTCTCTCCAGATCTTCCACAGGAAGGTCATTGATGGCGCGGGCCAAACGTTCACGAACCTCAACCTTGATGGCATCCGTATCGCTTCCGTGACCAAACCTCAGGGTCACTCGACCACGACCATCACTCGATTCTGATTCAATTCCCTCGAGGCCATGCAGAGTCGCCAGCGCCTCTTCCAAAGGTCGAATGACCTCATTCTCAACCTGGGTTGGCGAAGCATTGGGATAGGGAACCCGGACGTTGATACGGTTTTGACTGAAATCAGGCAGAGCACTGAGGGGAAGGTGCTGAAGCGACATGATGCCGGCCAGCAACAGGAGCACATGAACGGTCAGTGTCGTGATCGGTCTGGAAAGACAGAGGCGTACAAAACTTTTCATGCAACTTCCGCCTCTTCTGAATCACTGACCAGAGCCCTGTATCCACTGGGGATCACCACCAGTGTCAACATCGTCGCCACTGCAAGGCCCCAGACCACAGTGATCGCCAGCGGCTTGCGCAGTTCTGCTCCAGGACCAAATCCGAGAGCCAGTGGCAAAAGACCGAGAATCGTTGTCGCACTGGTAATCAGAATCGGTCGCAGCCTTTCGATGCCCGCCCGGCGGGTCGCTTCTGTGGGATTCAGACCGGTCGACTGTAACTGCTGGATTCGACTCACGTAGATGATTCCGTTGTTGACGACGATTCCGCAGAGAAGGATTACCCCGATCATCGACAGAACTCCCAAAGGGATTCCGGTGATCCACATCGCCAAAACAGCACCACAGATTCCCAACGGGACTGTCAGGATGACGATGAAAGGCAACTTGAGTGATTCGAAAGTGCTCGCCAAAACCAGGTAGACCACAAAAACTGCCAAAGCGAGCGCCATCGCCAGGCTCTGCAGTGATTCACTCATCTCCAGGTTTTGCCCGGAGAGTTTGGCTGTGGTCGTCGGCGGCAGGAAACGCCCCTGCAATGCATCGCTGACATTGGCCGTTGCCGTGCCCAGATCGACACCGTCAGTTCTGGCGGTCACCGAGACCGATCTCTCTCCGCCCACACGACGGATTTCTACCGGCCCCAGTGCCTCTTCCAACCTTCCGAGTGAAGCGACGCGTAGCATTGCTCCGTTCTCCGACTCGGTTCTGGAAACCGCATCCTGGGAAGCCTCTTCAAGAGTTCTGTCCAGAGCTCCCTCGATACGGACCCGAATATCGATGGGTTTCTCCGCATATCGATACTGGGTGGCGATCTCTCCAATGCCACGCGAACGCAATCCATCCGCCACCTGACCGAGGCTCAGGTTGTAGGCGGAGAGGCGATAGGGATCCATTCTCACATGGATCTCCGGCACCTGGTCCGGAACTCGGGTGATGACATCGGTCAGCCCTGCAACCAGAGACATGCGATCACCGACCGACAAAGCGGACTCTCTCAACACCTCAAGATCCTCGTCGAAAACCTCGACCTCAATCGGATCACGGAAAGTGAACAGGGAGGGGCGCCCCAGTGTCACAGGGCAATCGGGAATCATGCGGAAGCGCTCTTCCAGCTTGCTGATCAAACGAGCTTCATCTTCTCGGGAAGCCACTCCTGTCAAACCGAGAGAGAGGCGGGCGATGTGCTCGCGACGTTCTCCGGATTGAACCTCACCCAGTACAGGAGATTCGCCGACGGTCGAGGTAAACAACTCGATGGGAAAACCCTCAGCTTGGAGATCACTGACGATGGTTTCCATGGCTGCAACCTTGCGATCGGTTTCCTCCAGCGGGGTCCCCTCTGCCAGTTCCACATCGAAGTGGAACTGTCCCTGATACAGATCGGGAACCAGCTCGGTTCCCAGATCTTCTGCCTTGGGCAAAACCACAATGCAAAGGGCCAGTGCGAGGGTCGGTGCACCCCACGGCATCTTCAGCAAGGCACCCAATGTATTGGCGTAAAGTCTTTGAGCCCCGTCGAGAAGCCGGGTGAAGAGCAGTGCAAAAGGCGAGAGAACGCGGTCGACCACCTTGATCAATCTCCCAAACAGCCCCACCGAGAGACCACTGCCCTTGAGGACCACTGTAGGAATCACGGTCGCCGCCACAAACAGGCTGGCGATCAGGGAGTAGGTCACCGTCAAGGCCTGATCGCGGAAGATCTCTCCTCCGATTCCCTTGACGAAAATCAGCGGCAGAAAGACGGCGATGGTGGTGATGGTCGAAGCAACGATGCCGCCGAGAACCTGTCCCGTTCCCTTGCTGACCGCCTCCCGATCATCCATGCCTTCTTCCCGGAGACGCTGGATCGATTCCAGTACGACGACGCTGTTGTCGACGAGCATGCCGATCCCCAACGCAAGGCCGCCCAGAGAGAGCACATTCAGACTGATCCCGGTGAGTTCCATCAGCAGGAAAGTCACCGCTACAGAAACCGGAATCGAAAGGGCGATGGTCAGAGTACTGAGCATGTTGCGAAGAAAGACGTAAAGGACCAGCGCTGCCAGCAATGCCCCCATCAAGGCGGTCGATTGAACGCTCTCGATGGATTCCTCGATAAAGCGTGCCTGATCGGAGAGCACTACCAACTGGCAACCCTCCAACTCACGATCATCTTCCAGATCACTGAGTCGGGTTCTCAGGGCTTTCGCCACATTGACGGCGTTGGCATCCCCCTCTTTGTAGAGGTCGATCTGAACTGCGGGCTTGCCATCCACCCGAACAAGAATCTCATCATCTCGTGGAACGATGGCGACAGAGCCAATGTCCTTGACCCTGACGGTTCCAGACTGCCCCTGTCGGACAACGACGTTTTCAATGTCCTCCAGAGATTTGAACTCCTTGACGGTTCTCAATCGGTACGCGGTCTGTCGATCCCGGATCTCACCCCCCGAACGGTTGACGTTCTCCTGGGAGATTCTTCGGCTCACAGAGGTGACATCGAGTCCGAGCACTTCCAGTTTTTGTGGGTCGAGGTCGACAAGAACCTCATCTTCCGCTCCTCCGGTCACCCTCGCCGCAGCCACGCCCGTCACCGTTTCCAGTCGGCGCTTGATCTTGAGTTCGGCCAGCTTGCGGAGATCGGGAATCGATCGCGGCCCTGTCAGCGCCAGACGGGTCATCGGATCGAGTGAAGGATCAAAACGAAAGACCAGTGGAGCCCGGGCGTCATCCGGTAGATTCACCAGATCGAGTTTCTCTCGAACATCGAGACTGGCCCGTTGCATGTCGGTGTCCCAGCTGAATTCGAGAACCACCTCGGAAACTCCCGCACGGGAGGTACTGGTGTAGCGCAACAGACCCTGACTGACCCCGACCACTTCCTCGATGGAGTTGGTCACCAACTGCTCCACCTCCTGGGGTGAGGCATCCGGAAGTTCGGTCTGAACTGTGAGAGTCGGATAATTGATATCAGGTAACAGTTCGACGGGAAGTCTCTGCACCGACAACAAACCAAAAGTCACAGCTGCGAGGGTAACCATCGCGACTGAAACCGGTTTGCGGATGATGTTTCTCAGAAGTGCTTCCATGTCAGAAGGTGCCTATTTTCCCTCAGTAGATTTGGGGTTTGCTGACTTCTTCGGTTCCGGGGACATCTTCGGTTCCGTCTGCAACGGTTCGACCGTCAACTCGTCAACCTCCACGGGAATGCTTCGGTAGACACTGACTTTGCTGCGGTCTTTCAGTTTTTCAATTCCCTGAACGACCAGCCTGTCACCGATCTCCAGTCCCTCTTCGATGACAACGATCGAGTCGTTCTCGAAGCCGGTCACCACCTCGACCTCTTGGACGGTTTCATCGTCCAGCAATCGATAAACCATGGTCCGGCCCTGTCTCGAGGCCACCGCTTTACGCGGAACCACAACCCGGTTTTCCAGGGTGCGGGTAATCACATCGACATGAACAAAGGAACCCGGGCGCATAGTTACGGCTGCTTCAGGGAATATGGCCAGAACTTCAACTGTCAGACTTTGACGGTCGATCACCGGGCTGATGCGTTCAATACTTCCTTCAGTCAGGATCGGACCGTCACTCTCAGATCTCAGCACACAGCGTTGACCTTTTTCCAGATCCTGAGCTTCTCCCTCAGGCAAGAACATGCGAACCCGAAGGGGCTCAAAGTCGGCGTAGGTAAACAACTCGTCTCCGACACGCACGTACTGGCCGGGCTCGATGCGACGGCGAACAACCACTCCATCAAAGAGGGCTTTCGGCATCGAATGCCCAAGGTTGATCGTTGCGGTTTCCTGTCCGGCTTGAGCACGCTTCTTGGCAAAGCGTGCATTTTCCAAAACCTCTCCGGATGAGTTTCCGGTTTTTGCGAGGGCTTCGAGTCGGTCGTAGTTGGCGTTCGCCTGTTCCAACTCGATGTCGGCGACCTCGGCTGCGATCCGCAGTTCCCGCTGATCGATGGCACAAAGGTTTTCGCCTTCTCTGATTCGGGCACCTTCCACAGCCTTGACCTCATCCACGGTTCCCTCGACCCGCGAGAGAACCGTCACTTCACGCTCCGGTTCGAGGATGCCACTGCTGCGAACGCGCTCGCGAATCACCGCAAGAAGCGTCGAGCTGACTTCCACAGGAATTACTTCCTGTGTTCCCGAACCGCCTCCATAACCTCCGCGGCCACCACCCATTCCGCGGCCCATGGCACCGGACCTCCAGGCGGGTTCACCCTGAGGTTTTGCCGATGTGCCTGCGGACGGTGAGAAGAAATTGTTGGAGTACCAACCCAGTGCGACCAAAACGAGGGCCGCGATGACGCGGGGAAGGATGACTTTCATGAAGTTGTCTCCTGACATTCAGGGCAAGGGCAGGATTTGCGCAGTCTTTCCAGAGACCAGATGCCGGTGGCGTGCCCATCTGAAAACTTCAGATTGAGGCCGTACCTTCCCGTTGGCTCCACCGCGACACAGCGAAGACTTTCGGGAAGAGAATCCGGATCGAGAAGAGGTTCCCGGGTCCACTCATCCACACAGGAGGCGCACTCGCAGGTTTCCCTCAATCCCCGGTGGGAATAGAGACTCTCGTGGCCGTCAGACCAGACCACCAGGAGGGTGGCCGGCTCGAGCAGTTCAACGAGATCTGTTTGGTACCTGGAATCCAGATTCACTCTGTTGCCCTCCGGAGTTGCCGATTCTGCCGATCAGAACCGATACAAATCATACCTCGGGATCAAGAAATCCACACTCGGACGGAAGAGGTTGATGGGAAATTTGGAGAGAAAAGGCGTGAGCCCCCTCCGGAAATGGGTCGATCCCGGAGAGGGCCGTTTGGAAGGCAAAAACGGTATTTCCCCACGGACAGCGGCAACGGGGGAAAAATGTAGGTCGGAGAGAGGTACGCCGCGTCTACTTCGGGGAAAAAAACTCCGCGGGTTCGACCACTCCCCAACTCTCTCCGACCGCCGAACCGTCAGAAATGTACCTTGCATAATATAAATTGTAAAGTACATTTTTCCAACCTGGCCTAAGTCCTTTGTCCTCTTGGGTTTGTGCAACGAGGCCCTCCACAGGGGCGAAAAAGGCCCAACCGGACCCTTCGCCGGGAATTTTGCTCCAAAATCCGGCTTCACACTTCCCGATCCTTGTAATCCTGTGTGCGGGCAGTCACCTTTGGGCCTGCCCAACGAGCTTCGAAACGGAGAAGGCATGACTCCCGCCGACGAAACCTCCATCCCTGCTGCCACTTTCGAACAGTGGCTTCGCGACCTGCAATCACACATCTGCACTGCCCTCGAAAAACAGGATGGCAGTGGACGCTTTGAGGTCACCACCTGGGAAAGGGAAGAGGGCGGCGGCGGCGAAAGCCGGCTACTGAGAGACGGAGCCATTTTCGAACAAGCCGGAGTCAACTTCTCCAAGGTCAGTGGTTCCGCCCTGCCATCCACCGCCAGCGCCCAGCGACCGGAACTTGCAGGCCGTGGTTTTGAAGCGATGGGCATCTCTCTGGTCTTGCATCCGCACAATCCCCACGTCCCGACCACACACATGAATGTCCGCCTCTTCCACGCCCACAAGGAAGGTGAACCACCGGTCTGGTGGTTTGGAGGCGGCTTTGACCTGACCCCGTATTACCCGCAATCCGAAGATGTCCGTCACTGGCATGAAACAGCCAAGGGGGCCCTCGACCCCTTCGGAACCGAGCTGTATCCCGAATACAAGGAATGGTGCGACCGCTACTTTTTCCTGCCGCACCGGGACGAGACCCGGGGAATCGGGGGAGTCTTCTTTGACGATCTCAATGAGGGCGGATTTGACCGTTGCATGGGCATCACCCAGTCGGTGGCAACGGCTTTCCTCGATGCCTACCAACCCATCGTCGATCGCCGTCATCAGGAACCTTTCGGAGAAACAGAACGGCAGTTCCAGCTCTATCGCCGTGGCCGTTATGTCGAATTCAATCTTCTCTTCGACCGCGGAACCCTGTTCGGTATCCAGAGTGGCGGCCGCACCGAAGCGATCCTGATGTCGCTCCCTCCCCTGGTCCGTTGGCAGAGTGGTTGGTCGCCGGAGGTGGCATCCGCAGAATCCCGTCTGGCCGATTACCTGCGACCCAGAGATTGGCTTTCTGAGCCCCCCGAAACCTCCTGAACCGCCCCAAATCGGCTCAAATCACACCCCTGACCCCTATTTCAAGAGTTGCCTATTTGGCAACTTACCCCTTGCCATTTTGACAACTCCGGGTAATCTCGTAATTGGGCCTGGGTGAATCACAGGTTTCAAGGCAGTTCCGGTTGCTGTGGTTCTGCGGTGATTCAAAGTGGCCTGTTCGGAAAGAAAGCGAGTCTTCATGAATCAGCAATACGACGAATACGATGAAGAGTACGACGACGAGTACGAAGCACCGGCGAACACCAGTTGGTTGAACAACACTCCCTACTGGGCCATCTCCGCTGCTTTCCACGTCATCATTCTTTCGATTCTCGGCACGATCGTCATCCTCGAAGTCAAAGAGGAGAAGGAGCAGCGCAAGACCATCGTCAAGAAAGAGGTCAAGCCGCCCAAGTATGATCCGACCAAGAAGAGGGATATCGAGCGCAAGCCCGAGATCCTCGAAAAGCAAAAGACTGATCCGATCAAGATGCTCAAGCCCGACAAGATCAGCCGAACCCCCAAGGGAACCAGCAAGAACAACAAGACCAACAAGAATATCAAGAACCAGCTCAACGATGCCTTCGGCATGACCGGTGCGGGTGCAGGTGCCTACGGTAACCGCTTCGGTAAAGGTTCACTCTCCAGAGAAGGTGGCAGTGAGGCTACGGAAAGTGCCGTGCTTGCGGCCCTCTATTGGCTCAAGCGCCATCAGCACCCGGACGGTCACTGGTCGTCGAATGGTTTCCTCCGCCCGGATGGGTGCGAACAGGAACAGGGAGATGGATTCGAAGGCTATGACGTCGGCGTCACCGCCCTCGCCATGCTCGCCTTCCTGGGCTTCGGACATACCCACGAAAGTGGTGAGTTCCCTGATTTCGTCATCGTCATGCGCAAGGCGATGGACTGGATGCTCAAGCAACAGGTCAAGAATGCGGATCCGAAACTCAATGGTCTCTACGGCATGCCGCAGGAAGACACGGACGAGTGGATCTACAACCATGCCATCGCCACCATGGCGATGAGCGAACTACTGCTCATGTCCCAGGACAAGATCAAGCTTTCCAACTCGGTCGCCCGCGCCACCAAATGGTGCCTGAACGCGCAGAACCCCGGTTACGGCTGGAAATACGACTATCAGGCGGGTCGCAACGATACCTCGGTCACCGGGTGGATGGTGCTCGCACTGAAGACCGCCAAGGTCTGCGCCCAGTCGCGCTACATCAAGGTCAAGACCAAGGACTTCAACCCCGCCTTTGAAGGCGCACTGAAGTGGTTCGAGTCCTGCACAGCCCGCTCCGGCATCTGCGGATACGAAAACCCGGGAGACGAGGGCTCGAGACTCCAGGCTTCTTACCCGGAGCCTTACCCGTACTCCAAGGATCTCTCCTGCATGACTGCGGTGGGCGTGTTGTGTCGAATCTTCTCGGGAGAGAAAACCAACACCGATGCCATCAAGGCCGGAACCAATGTGCTGATGGATGAGATCCCCGAGTGGCGCCCCCAGGAGGGCAAGCGCAAGTCGAAGATCAATCTGTACTACTGGTACTACGCGACCTACGCCATGTTCCAGATCGGTGGCAGCAAATGGCGCGAGTGGAAT
>JAPOLY010000035.1 GCA_029976805.1 bacterium | reverse complement strand
GATAAACAGCCCTCCCATCCTGGGCACTTCTTCGACCCTGATGGCAGCTCCACCGGGACCCGCACGCATGCCGCCCCTCTCTCCCAGCATCGACTGCAGCTGGGCGATCTGCTCTTTCAGTTGTGCGATCTCGCCCTGAAGTCGACGGATCTCCTCAACCGGAGGCATTCCCCGCATTTGCCGACGATTATCCGAATCATCCCCTTCGGACAATTCGAAGGAAGTTGGTCTGGAGACCTCTTCACCCGGATTTTCGGCGAGGGCCACCCCCGAGGGATGGATATGAATACAGGCGGGCAACAACAATGCCGCCAGCAGCAACAGGAATTTGCGGTCGTTGGTGATCTTCATGCGAACTCTCTCAATCATTTCTTTTCCTGCCCAGCAGGAACTTTTTCAGGTTTTGGAAGCAGGGTTTTCTGCCCCTGACGAATCACCTCGATGGGGCGATCCGGTCGGGGCATGCGAAAAGCTGTAGCCAATTCATTTTCATTGCGAAGTTTCAGGTCTCCATCACGGAGAAGAAGGTCCCACTGACGTAACCCTGCTGCATCGGCGGGGCTGCCGGGACGTATGTTTTTGATCAGATAGCCTGCTTCGGCGGCTTGCGGCAGATGAACCTTGAGAACCGGATGAACCGTTTCAAGTACCAGACCCATCGGCTCAATGGTGATCTGACCCTCCCGGGTTTCGATGCTCAGAGATAATTGGCCGTTGCGGTATTCATTGCGACTGGATTGACCACCCAGAGTGGTGCTGCCCTGCCAGCGGATGCCTCCACCAGTGGGAATATCGAACAGATCTTTCATGTCGGGGAAGGGGATTCGCCCAGGAAATCCCCGGGTGAGATCCCGATTGAACTCCCGCTCCATCCGTTTTTCGATTTCACGGATCTCCCTGAGAATCTCATCCTGTGCCCCTTCGACTTCGCCGGGGGCAGAACCGATCTCCACTTTTCTGCGGCTGCCAGAATCCCCACCCAATTCCAGAGTGACGATCCCACCTGGACCGGAAATGATTCTGCGACGTCCACCGGGTTCAGAGCCACGACGACCGACTTCACGAATCACAGGACTTTCCAGAGTTTCCAACAGTTCTTCCGCCTTGGAGGCCACTTCTGGATCGGCATTCTTGAGGGCCTTCTCGAGGGCGGATTTCGCGGCTCCCCCCAGTTTTTTCAATTCGGCTGCGGCCTCTTCACGCTTTTCCCAATCGGAAGACCCCAACTGATCGATCCAGCGATCGGCTTCTGCAGAGACCTGCTTCGCCGGAGTCGCTTCTACCTTCTCATCCGAATCTTCTTTTGGGGATTCCACCGGTTTTGGCAACACCGGCTTTTCCACCACTGGCGGATCCTGGAGAGCATGGAGAGAAAGTGCCGGAATCCCGGAAAGCAGAAAAATGATGACCACAGCCACAACACCTCCAGGAAGGAGGGCTGGAGCGGATCTTTTCCCGCTGGGGCTCTGAGGAGGGGGACCAGGATTCCGGGCACTCAATTTTGATTCTTCGTTCATGGGAAAACGGCTTACCAATCCGTGGATCGAAAATAGGGCTGATTCAATCCGCTGAATCCTGAAAAGGACTCTTTCCTGCTCCCGCCGATTCACAGAAATCAGCAAAGTGGACTTTTAATTCAGACGCAATGGTCAGGAGGAATCCCTCGCCCCAATTTCAAAATTTCTTTCCACCTCGATTATTGCAAACAGTGGACCAATTCGCACGAACCAGAAGCGACTTCTCGAAATGTCATAACTCGTTTGATTGCTAACCCTTAGAGAATAGGCCAGAGGTTCGGATCGAGAAGAAAAAAGGGAGCATTCGGGGATTCTGCCCCGAATGCTCCCTTGCTTACCCCAAATGGGGAAACCACGGATCGGTTACAGCTCGAATTCGATGAACTCCGTGGATCCCGCCTGCAACCGCACCTCGAAGGTCGGGGCATTGCTCAGGGGAATCTTCTGGGTGGCAGTACCAAAGTTGGTCACCCGCACCGTGTACTCACCTGTCGGCAAGCCCGGGAAGGTGAAGAAGCCCTTCCGATCGGTCTGGGTTCTGGAGTCGGTGCCTTTGACTCCGCCGGAAAGCAAGACCTGAACACCGGCGACGAACTCACTATTCGAGTCGACCACCCGGCCTTCAATAATTCCACCGGTTCCAATGGCGACGACCAGATCGGCAGTACCGCTGAGAACGTCATCGATCACTTCCGTGATGTATGCCCGGTGCTCGACTTTCAAATCCACCTGCGGCACCGATAAGCCGATGAATTCAAAGTAGCCGTCGGGACCGGTCATCACCTGACCCTTTCGTCCCCCACCTCTGGCCTGAATAGTGCTGGTGAGGAAGTTTCGGCTACCTCCGACGACCGTCACCTTGGCACCTGCAACAGGTTGGTTGGTGTTGGCATCGATGATCTGGCCCAGAACCCTTCCGCCCTGACCCAGACGCACTGTTTGCATATCCACCCACTGGTTGGAATTGACTGCAACACCCTCAATCACTGCCTGGGCGAAACCCGGGGCACCGATGATCACGTTGTAGAGACCAGGCTCAAGTCCATCAAACTGGAAGAAGCCATCTTCGGACTGGAAGGTCCTTGCAGGGACCTTGGTCAATTCACGGTCACCTTCAATGATACGCGGAGAAACACTGAATGCTCTCAAGGGAGTGCCGTCCTCCTGCAGGACCGTTCCTCTCATGCCACCGAGAGCTTCCAACTGGATGTTGATCGGCTGGCCATTCACCGGCACCTCAAAAAGGCGAACGTCGGCGAATCCATTCTTCTCAACGGCAATGTCTACCGGGAACCGACCCAGATTATCGAAAACAAATTTTCCGGTGAGGTCCGAGTTCTTGGAAATCTTGCGCAAGCCATCACTGGTGTCGATCGCCACCACCCGTGCGCCTTCGATAGGTTCCCCGGTCAGATCGGTAACGATTCCCTCGAGGAGAGCACCACGAGTCAATCTCAGCTCCAGATTGGCAGTGTTCATGCCTTCTTCAACCGCGATCTCACTCATCTCGACGGTCAGGTAACCATCATTGGAACAGATCAGATTGTGGTAACCCGCCGGGAGACTTCTCAGTGTGAATTGGCCTGCACCATCCGTCGTCGATTTGTTGGGAAGGGATTCAGGGTTCACATCACCCAACCACTCATCCCGAACAGCAACCACGGCACCCTCGAGCGGAACACCCGATTCATCCATGACGATGCCGCTGATGGCACCACCAATCTTCATCGTCAACACCAGATTCTCAACAGATCCACCTGCAACAAGGTCAAAGGTGTCCGATTGGGAAGTCAGATACTGGGAATGAGTTCCCTCGACAAACATGCCGGCACCTGGTGACACTTCCACCACCTCAAAACTGCCATCCGCACCACTGGTCACCGGAGGCGCTGCATTGACGACCACAGGGTTCTGTTCAGAGTGCATTTTGCGGGCACTGACCGATACGCCCTGGAGCGGTCTGCCACTGGCATCGAGGCAAACTCCGCGGACCACGCCGTTTCTTTGCAGGTAGAAATCCTGCCCGGTGGTCTCGGCACCCTCGGTCACACTGGCTTCCACATTGCCGGAGCGCATGTAGCCCTTGGCATCCACGTTCATGAAAGCGATGGGGCGACGCTGTTCGGTAACTCCGCGCACGTAATAAAGTCCTGATGCATCTGTGACCGCACTCTTTTTCACATCCGCGACGTCATTCACCATGATCATCGCACCTGCAATCGGAGCAGAGGTCTCTGCATCGAAGACACCACCACTGATGGCCGCTCCTTCCGTCAGCTGGATGTTGAGAGGCTCACCACCGGGACGGATTCGCAGCTGTTGATGGGTGGCGTAGTCGGGGAAACTGATGACCAGTCGGTAATCCAACTCGTCGAGGGTATCAAAACGGAAGTAACCGCTCTCATCCGTCTCCAACCCATCATCAGTCAACTCGATGGGTGGACCTTCTGTCCGTGTCCCCATCGGATTAATTTTGCAACGGGCACCGGCGAGGGCATTTCCATCCGGATCATAAACAGTTCCTTCGATGACCAGACCCTGCTCGAGAATGACATCCACTCTCTCCGCAGCACCGGGAAGAACAGTCAGCTTCTCAAACTGGCGTGGCTGATAACCATCCGCCTGAACTACGAGGCGGAATTCGGAAGATCCACCCAACTCGTTGAACTCAAACTGACCAGAGGCATCCGTCATACGACTTGCCAGAGGAGGGAACGCCCGCTCCTGAATGATCTCGATGATGTCGAGGGTTCCGGTCTGGCGGTAAATCTCCACCAGTGCTTCAGAAACCACAGTCCCACCGGGATTGGAGACAACCCCAGAAAGAATGCCCCCTAACTCAAGATTGAAATCTACATCGACACTGCCTGCAGCAATGTAGCGTTTCTCAGAAGGGGAAAATCCACCAGCGACGGTTTGCAAACGGTAGGAGATGTTTTCAAGTCCGACGATTTCGTAGCGTCCGTTTTCATCGGAAATGGCAACGATTCCATTCTCTTGCTGCATCTCTTCAAGGTTCAAGAGAACCTGAAGACGCGTTTGCAGGGGAGCATCCTGCTCAACCCGCTCTTGGAAAGCAGCAACCTGTGCACCGGCAACAGGGCCCCCGGTCGGGTCAAGAATGCGACCGCTGATACTCATGCCGGAAGCCATGACCAGAACGATCTCTTCCTGAGCAACGTTCGCATCTCCTACGAGGGTCGTTTCCTGACGACCGCCCTGGAATCCTCTCAACTCCGCCTGAAAACGGTAGATACCGGGGATCAGGCCATCGAATCCAAAGCGGCCATCATTTCCGGCAACCGTTTCATCGACCCGGGAAAGTCCCACTCCATCCCCTCCCTGATAACGGGAGACCATGACGCGAGCCTTGGGAAGGGGAGTGCCATTGGAATCGCGAACGATGCCCTGGACCGAGACCAGCGTCTTCGGTCTTTCGGGAAGTTTCGGTTCGGTTCGAACCTTTTCCCTGACCGTCTCTGTCACCTCGGAAACAACACTCGGATCCATCGTGGGGTCCGAGGGACCCATGACCTGGATGACGAGGATGCACAGACCCGCAATCAGAAGTGTGATCACTCCCGCTTTGGTTGCCGTATTCATTCTGAATCTCCTTTGCAGGACCACCCTTCCGGGGTGGTGAACTGCCATGTTTCATGACCACCGTTTGTCGCGGTCATGCTTTGGATACTTATACTCGATTCACGTTTCAGATTCCGGCTCACCCGAACATCTGAACCCTGAAATTTATTCATTTTCCTGACCCGCTCCTTCAGAAGTTTCCCTCAGGCGGTACTTCTTGATCCGGTATTGCAGGGTCTTGTAGGTGATACCCAGCATCTTTGCTGCCGGCTCCAACTTCCCGTCCGAGCGCAGGAGAGCCTGCAGAATCAGGTCTTTTTCCAAATCCTCAAGAATCAGACCGTCATTGGGCAGCGGTAAAAGAGTATCGGTGACAACTGCTGTGGACCCGGAAGAGTTCCTCAAACCCGGAGGTAGCAGATCCGCATTCAGCTGAGAGGTCTCACTGAGAACCATCATTCGCTCCAGGCAATTTTCCAGCTCGCGAACATTACCGGGCCATGAATGCCCCTCAAAAGCTTCCATCACTTCTGCTGTCACTCCTTCGAAGTGACGCTCGTGGCGCACACTTCCGCGGGCAAGGAAATGGTCCACCAGTAACGAAAGGTCACTCAATCGCTCACGCAATGGCGGTATTTCCAGGGCAACAACATTGAGCCTGAAGAAGAGGTCTTCACGGAACTCGTTCTGTTGGACCGCTTCTTCCAGATCACGGGCGGTTGCCGAAATGATTCTTCCACGGAAGGGAATCGTCTCGACCGAACCGACTCTTGAGAATTCCATCTCTTGAAGCGCACGCAGAAGCTTCGGTTGCAGATCAAGTGCCATGGCACCGATTTCATCGAGGAAGAGGCTCCCCTCACCCACGTCCTCAAAGCGTCCGGAACGACGACCGGCTGCACCGGTAAAAGCCCCCTTCTCATGACCGAACAATTCGCTTTCGATCAGGTTGGGGGGAATTGCTGCGCAATTGATGGGCACGAAAGGTTTACTGTTCCGATTGCTGCATTCGTGGATCGCCCTTGCCACCAGTTCTTTACCGGTGCCACTTTCACCACGAATCAGACACACCGCATCCGTCGCCGAAACGCGATCGATCAACTGATACAGTTGTTGCATGCGCGCATCGCGGCCGACCAGTCCACAAAAACTGTTCTGTCCGTGAATCATCTGCCTCAGGCTGGCATTTTCGTGAGCCAAGTTGGATTTCTCCACCGCAGAATCGATGGTGAAAATCGTCTTCTCGAAATCGAGAGGCTTCTCCAGGAAGGAAAAGGCCCGAGCCTCTCCCGACTGGAAAGCGACATCGCTGGAAGCGTAGGCGGTGACAAGGATCACTTCACAAAGCGGATCCCTGTCACGAACCTGCACTAGCAGTTCGAGGCCTTCCTTGTCGGTCGGCATGCGCAGGTCGGTGACGACCGTGTGAAAGGGATTTTGATCCTGAAGACCCTGCTCAAAGAGCCTCAGGGCCGTCGCAAGATCTCCTGCGCCGCACACCTCGTATCCCCGCTTCTCAAGTGAGGAAACCAGAATCTCACGCTGGGGCTTTTCATCGTCGGCGACGAGAATTCGTCCGGACTTGCGCATCACGCCCGCCCTTCTTCAGTGCTCACCGGCAACATGAAACGGACTTCAGTCCCGACAGCAATCTGGGAAGTCAGTTCGAGGCGCCCCCCATAACGCTCAGCAACCCGACGGGCGATGGCGAGACCGAGTCCGGTTCCCCCAGGCCTGCGGGTGACGTAGGGCAACATCACTTGCTCACAGTCTTCCCGGGCGATGCCTGGGCCATTGTCCTTGAAAGACACGACAATCCAGTGATCGTCACTGCGCGCCTGAATCGCCAGGGAACCTCCGTTGGATTGCATCGCCTGAATGGCATTCATCGCCACATTGAGGAATGCACTTTTACCTTCCACCGGATTCCAGAGTGTTTCCGCAAGATCCTCCTGCACGTCCAGTTCGATGGAGACGCCCTGATCTGAGGCTTCCTTGTCGAGAAGTCGCTGCAGTTCCTCGAGGAGTCCTCCCACCTGACAGGGAACCGCCTCCTGGGAATTGGGCTGTGCCAGTTGCAGAAAGTCGGAGACGAGATTGTTCAGTCGCTCAATCTCGTCCTTGATGTCTTTGGTATAGCCGAGAAACTCTTCCCGCTCTTTGGCGTCGGTGGGGGCATAGTCGAATCCAAGACGACCAACGATCATCGAAATGGCACTCAGGGGGTTACGAATGTCATGGGCGACCCCTGCAGCGAGATCTCCCATCGTCTGCAGGCGCTCGCGGTGCTCCAGACCCCGCTCCAGGGAACGGGCATTGTCCAACTGCTGGACCATTTCATTGAACTGGCCGTTGATGAGAGCAAACTCTGCGTCGCGCTCACCGGAAAGTCGAACGCTCATATCCCCTGCCGCAACCTTTTGCATTCCCTCCACCACCTCTGTCACCGGTTGGACGAGACGGCTGCCGAGGATCCACGCCAATGCCAATCCGATCATGAAGATGGACAGAGTGGCGAGAAGATCCCTTTCATTGGTTTCCCGGACCAACTCTGCCAACTCTTCCAGAGGAGCCTCCAGATCGATGGAAAGAGAATCCGGATCTCCCCGGAACTCAGTAGCGATCACTGGAAAATCCCCAAGACCAGCAAATTCCTCAGTGGCTGGCACCTTGCGGTCAGAGCTGTCAGAGGCTGACACTTGCTGATGCGATGAGTCTGAAGAGTGAAGTTTTACCTGACCTTCAGGGGGTGCAAAACTCACGGAAAATTCTGCCAGATAAGCTCCGCCAGGTATTTTCACTGACGCAGGAACATCTTTTGCCTTGAGCTCTTCTCGATTGGAAACAAGTCCTGAAGAACTGTCGTAGTATGGCAGACTTTTCCTGACTCCTTCAAGAACCCCGCTGTTGAGATCGGGCTGAAAGGCCACGAGCAGGTCGAGAAGTAACTCATTCATATTGACGGCTTGAGCGTATCCACCCTTTTGCGACGGAACTTCCGACTCCAAAGCCCTGCGAGCCATCAATCCGGCTTTCAAGTCGTTGGAAAGTTGAATGATTCGCTCGGTATTGAAGACCAGTACATTCTGTCCCTGGCTGGAGTTCTCAAAGAAATCGGAACCGGCTTCCACCGCACCGCTGTACCACTCCGCAGGATCGCTGGTTGAGGTGGCGATCAGCATCTTCTGGGCCGCCACATTGGCGATCCCTGCAGCCACCTCTTCCGTGCCATCCAGGATCACCTGAATGCTGTGATTGCGAATGACTGCCTGCACCGAAAGGGTGCCGGCCATCAGCAGGGCAATCAGCAGAATCAGTTTGAACCTGAAGTTCCAGAATCCCGTTTCGGAACTCATGGATTCCATCCTCTCTCACGGCACCGCAGTCATGCGGTGAATCAGCGGGTCGCTCCTGAAGAGACTGCAAATGGCGTACCTGCAACGCAGAATGGAAACGGACCGAGGTTGACCAAGGGCGCCTGCCATAAACCCATTTGATAAAATGGTTTACAAAATCTAATCCCGATTCCCGAATCTTGGCCCCATCCCAGATTACCCCAAATGAGGTCTCATATGAGGTAATTTTGTAGTGATTTCACTCATTTTGGCTCCCCGGTTTTCAATACCTGCCAGAGGCCAAAAGTGGCACCATGCGAGGGTCCCAGCACGGATTTCCGCTGAATTTCACAGAATGACGAGGCCCTTCCATGATCCCGACCCTACTCCTGTGTCTGCCCCTCATGACCACACCCGCCACCTCCTTCGAAGTTGAAGACGGCTGGAATGAGGCCGCTCAGGAAGCGGTGCAATATCTGCTGAAGGCGCAGGAAGGCATCGTTGAAGAGACCGTCATCGGCGAATGGCCCTACGAAGGGGTTTACCGGGAACGGGGACAGATTCCGCCGGGTTACCGGGTGGGTGGAACGGCCATCGTGCTGCGAGCCCTGATTGAAACTCTCCCTACTAAAAAAATCCGCCTCGATGCGGCTGACCCCATCAATGTCGCCCTGCGCCGGGGCCTGAATTTTCTTCTGGCAGAATCGTGTAAAGGTCCGGCGATGGGTGTCGGCTTCAACCGTGGCTACGACGTTCGTGACTGGGGACACATCGAAGCACTCGAAACCCTCTTGAGACTGCAACAGATCAAGCGGGTTCCGGAGGACCTTCTCCCTGAAGTTCAGACACGAACCCGGGAACTGATCGACATCCTCGTCGCCAATGAGATCCCGGGCGGTGGCTGGAACTACTCCCGGTCCCGTCGTCGCAATGCCTCCAGTCCCGCCTCCCCTTTCATGACAGGACCCGCAGTGATGGCCCTGTTGCGTGCCCGGGACCTGGGCTATCCCTTTGATGGCAATGTCGTGATTCGCGCACTCAAAACCATCGAGGAAGCTCGTATCGAGAGTGGTGCCATCCAGTATTCAACCCGGCCTGAGCAGGCAACCGGTGAAGGATTCGAAGCTCTTGAAGGTGCCTGTGCACGGATGGCGGTCAGTGAACTCGCTCTCTATCACGCCGGGATGAATGATCTCGATCAGGTCCGCTTCGCAGTCAAAGCCTTCTTCGATCACTGGAAATGGCTGGAGCGTCGCCGTGCACAAACAGGTACTCACAATCCACCCTTTTA
This sequence comes from bacterium, assembly GCA_029976805.1. GTDB lineage: Bacteria > Planctomycetota > UBA8108 > UBA1146 > UBA1146 > UBA12191. The sequence continues at coordinate 22,101 of JAPOLY010000035.1, read as the reverse complement.
CATTGCTCCTTACTATTTCTTCTATGCGCACCTTCATACTGCCCGAGCCATCCGGGTCCTTCCGGAAAAAGAACAGAAGGCGGCCCGCAGCCGCCTCCTCGAATTGATGTGGCAGGTTCGGGATAAGGAAGGCACCTGGAACGACCGGGTCTTTCCACGCAGTGCTGCTTACGGAACCGCAATGACCCTGATGGCCCTCCACTCCCCCAAAATTCCGTTGCCGGCAAAGGTCGATCTCGACGAATTGAAGCAATGGGGAAACATGAAAAAAGGAGCCACGAAAGAGGAAGCCGAAGAAGTGGAGGCCGAGAAGGAGAAACCCGCAGAGAAACCTGAAGCTGAACCGGTCAGACTCTAGGAGCCCTGTTCCGTCTTCATGTCATCGAAAATTTTGCCCGGGTTGAGAATCCCCCGCGGATCGAAAACCCCCTTGATCGACCGCATCAGGTCGAGGGTGACCGGGGGAAACATGATGTCCATGTAAGGCTGCTGCACCACACCAATGCCGTGCTCACCGGAGATGGTGCCCCCCAGTTCTCTTACTTCCGTAAACAGTTCCCGGATCGCCTGCGGGATTTCTTCCCGCCATTGCTGATCGGAAAGATCACCCCGCAAAATATTGACATGGAGATTCCCATCTCCGGCGTGTCCGTAGCAGATCGATTCAAAGCCGTACTCTTTGCCAATTCTTTTGACGTGGTCGAGCAATTCCGGAAGCTGATAACGGGGCACCACCGTATCTTCTTCCTTGTAGACAGAACGCGCCTTGACTGCTTCACTGACCTTGCGTCGAAGAGACCACAATCCCTCTTTCTGCTTCGCCGATTCTGCGAAGAGAATCTCATCCGTGGGAAATGGCTCCAGTACTTCGACGATCCTCTCGCAATCCTGCATTAGAAGATCAGGATCGTGTCCGTCCACCTCGATCAACAGGTGTGCCGCATGGTCGTCTGCGATCTCCAGAGTGGTATCACCCGTGAAATCACGCGTGGCCACCAATGCATCCCGCTCCATAAACTCGAGCCCACTGGGAATAATCCCTGCACGGAAGATGGCTGCCACCGCTTCACACGCTGCGCGCGCTTCCCTGAAAGGGACCAACATCAGCAAATCGTGGGTCGGGTGGGGAATCAGTTTCAGAACGATTTTTGTGACCACCCCGAGGGTTCCCTCCGAGCCGACCATCAAATGAGTGAGGTCATATCCGGTCGCATTCTTGAGTACGTTGGCTCCGGTCCAAATGACCTCTCCCCCAGGCAGCACCACCTCCAGATTGAGGACATAATCGCGGGTGACGCCATACTTCACCGCCTTCGGGCCACCCGAATTTTCGGCGATGTTACCACCGATAAAGCAGCTGCCCTTGCTGGCCGGGTCCGGAGGATAGAAAAGGCCTTTGCCTTTGACCGCTTCCTGTAAAACCTGGGTTATCACACCGGGCTCAACCGTGACCTGATGATTCTTTTCATCGATTTCCAGGATCCGGTTCAGTCGTTCCAGGGACAAAAGCACGCCACCGTGAACGGGGAGCGCTCCTCCACTCAATCCTGTTCGTGCGCCACCTGGGGTGACCGGAATCGTGTGCTCATGGCAGTAACGGAGAACCTGCGAAATCTCATCGACCGTTGCCGGTTTGACGACGACATGAGGAGGAAAGCAGAGATCTTCCGTTTCATCGCGACCATAGCGCTCAAGATCTTCCTGCCGTGTCGAACAATGATCGCCGAACAGATTCGAGAAGAAAGAAAGATGAGTGTCCAGCTCCATGAAGGGCGCTCCCGATCTCAGCCGACCAGCTCTTCACGCAATCGACGAACGAAAAGTCCAACGTCGGTGACGATGCCGATCGCCTGGGCGGATCCGCGATCGGCCAACTTGGTCGCAACCGCAGGATGAATATCCACGCAAACCAGAGGAACTTCACCGGAGAGCATGTTCCCCACTCCGATACCGTGAAGCATCGTCGACAGGACGATAACCAGCCCCGCCCCCTTCAATTGTTCTGCGTATTGATCCTGCGCTTTGAAGAGGTCCATCTCCGTATCAGGCAATGGACCGTCATCGCGAATGGAGCCGGCGAGGATCCATGGGACCTGTTTCTCGACGAGGGCATGCATGAGACCCCCTTGTAACTCTCCCGCATCCACTGCGGCAGCAATCGATCCGTGCGCCCGGATCCGATTGATGGCGCGCATGTGATGGGAGTGCCCGTGGGGAATCACCCGTCCATCCTCGACAGAAACTCCGAGGCTGGTTCCGAGCCATTGGGATTCGATGTCATGGACAGCCAGGGCATTGCCACTGAGAACCGAATCGACCCAACCTTCACGCACCAGGATTTCCAACTCGCGGGAAGCTCCGGTGTGAACGATCACGGGGCCCGGGACCCATACAATCTTTTGACCACGGTCTCTGGCCTGACGGGCCAGTTCTACCACTCTTGCCGTTTGAACCTCTGCCCGTCTTTCGGAGGAAACGTCGTTGGCCATGAAAGCAAAGTCATGGTCTTCATCTTCAGACTCCGCATGGACAACACGAACTCCATCGAAACCGACGAGAACCGGATCACCTTTGGCAAGATCACGCAGTTTTATACATCTGGGCTGACCATTGTCGTGGGTCAGGCAACCATCCATGCGCTGATCCGCGACATCTTTCCACTCGCCACTGATCCAGACCTGCGTCCGATGATGGGTGGTGCTGTAAAAATTTTCCGGGGCGACCCCTGCAGATGGAGCGGACTGCCACACCGGCTCCTGAACCTGATCCTGTTCAAAGCCCAAAGCCAGCAGATCGGCCACCAGAGGCGAATCAGACGTAATTCCTATGTGCAACTCACTGCCAGTGAGTCGCAAAACCTCGAATTCCCCCTTGCCAGCAAAGGCACTTTGAACCGCTTTCAGAAGGGTTCGCGGGTCTTCTCCAGGAACTGATCGAAGTATGTTGTCGAATTTGTCCGTCATCGTGAGACTATCCTTGCGAGTCTGATCTCCCAGTCAGCGGGCAGGCACAAATCCAGCCCTCGGCTCGGCAGGATAGCACGGCCAGCGGCGGGGTGGATGCCGTCATGAAATTGAAACCTGTCCCTGGAAGCGGAATGGAGGCGAATCGATGAAATCCGACATTCTCTTCAGCCCCGCTTCCCCCGAATCGGACAGCCTTTCAGCGGATGACACCCAGCCGATGCAGACCCCCCGCTTTGACCACATCGGTCAGTTTCTGGTCGAAGAGAAGATCGGTGAGGGTGGAATGGGCATCGTCTATCGTGCCCATGATCCCTCCTTGCAGAGAACTGTCGCCATCAAGCGGGTCCATCCACGACTGAAGGATCACCGCGACATTCGCGATAAATTCCTCGCCGAAGCCAGAGCTATCGCTGCGGTCAATCATCCGAATATTGGACAGATCCACGCCATTCACGATGAGGATGATCTTCCCTATTTGGTGATGGAGTTTCTTCCCGGTCCCAGCTTTGAGGAAGAATTGAATAAGCGTGGAAAGTTGCCCATTGAAGAAGTTCTGAAGGTTGCGATCTCAGCAACGCGGGCTCTGGAAGAAGCACGAAATCAGGGAATCATTCACCGCGATATCAAACCTTCCAACCTGATTGTCGATGCACTCGGCAATATCAAGTTGGTCGACTTCGGACTTGCCGGCTCCATCGAAGAGGATGCCACCGAGGGGAATGAGGTCGTCGGTACTCCCCAGTATTGCTCCCCTGAACAGGTTCAGGGACATGGCACCGATGAGCGGTCCGACATCTACAGTTTGGGTGCAACTCTCTACCACCTTCTCACCGGTGAGCCTCCCTACACCCGAGACTCAAGAATGGATCTGTTGATCGCCCATGTGAATGCTCCGGTTCCCGACATCGTTGAGGCTCTTCCCACCGTCGATCCAGAGTTTGCTGAACTGATTCAGTCGATGCTCAACAAATCACCAGAACAGCGACCCGAGAACCACTCGGAAGTTCTGGCCAGGCTTCAGGTAATCACTCAAAGAGTCGATCCTGAACAGGCCCCTCCCCGATCGACGAGACTTCTCGCCTCTGCAATAGTGGTTCTCGTACTGGCGGTCATCGGTGGGTCTGTTTTGCCTGGCACCCTTCTGACTCCCTACCGCCAGCAGTTGGCGAAGGTGGATGCTTCCTTTGGAGACCTGTTGGCTGAGAAGGGCTCTGTGGACCAGCTCACCTTTGAGTTCAATAACGTCGAAACAGAGCGTTTCTTCCGCCCCGTCTCCGCTTCCGTTAACTCTGGTGCAAGAAATCAGATCAGACCCAATATTCGCGAGGGCCAGCTTCGTTGGGCCAATGATCCAGATGTGGTTCGCTTCCCTTACATGTCCAGACTCGATCGCTGGGAAGTCTCCGGATTGCGCATGCTCGGGAGACCGGATCTGGAGTTACAGGTTGCGGCAGATCCGGATCAGCCGGGCAATCGCTGGCGTATTGGACTCTCCGTTGGAAAGTCCGCTGATCCAACCATCGAAGTTCTCCAACATGGATCACCAGTACCCATTGAAATCGAACAACTGTTACTCAACGGTTTTCTTCGGGAAGGAATCGACCATCAGTTGATTCTGGAACGCCTGGAGTCCAATGATCCCGACAGGGATCGGTTTCGGTTGCAGGTTCAATCCCAAAACAGTTCAGACGCTCTCCTGAAGATGACTTTCCAGATTCCAGCAACAGCCGTTCCTTCCGGTGCTCCGGGATTGAGGCTCGAGGGAGATCTCACCGGTTGGAATACCAAAGTGGACCGGGTGGTCATCGAGGGTGACCTGAACAGAAAACGCATCCTTCGCGATTGGCGGTTGGCAGGCACGCCATGAAAACCCGCATTCATGTCATCGCTCCTGACAAGAACTCCCTGCGTCATGACATCCCCAATGACAAGGCAATGAAAGATGGAATCCTGATTGGCAGGGACGAGTCCGTCGATATCACGCTGGAGGACCCTGCAGCCAGTCGTGTCCATGCCCGATTGAAATTGACGGAAGCGGGCTGGCAAGTTACCGACCTCGACTCTTCCAATGGAACTTATGTCTCTGGTGATCCTGTCCGTGAGCAACTGTTACACCCGGGCCAGCACATCGGAATCGGTGACACCGAAATCGTTGTGGAAACCCTCGTACATACCGTCGAAGAATCTGCCAACCAGACCCAGATCCTTGACTCAAGATCTGCCGAGCCCGATTCTTTTTCCGAGAAACAGATGCGGCGCATTCTCAAGACGCTGGATCAGGCCGCCCCCTTGCTCGGACAGGGTTTCTCCGACGCCAACAGTCTCGACGAAGGCCTGCGTAAACTGGTCTCCGGACTCGAGGCAGACCGGGGTGCAATCCTGATTCAAGAGGAAGATCAATGGTTGTGTCGAACCGCGTGGTCGCGGATTGGGGTGCCCCTTCAGGGATTCGTTCTCAGCCAAACGATTCTCAGTGAACTGTTGCGCAGTCGCAGGGCAGTACTTTCCAAAGACACCAGCAGTGATCCCCGCTTCGAAGACCGCCGCAGTGTGACAGGCGATGAAATTCGCAGCGTGATCGCGGCTCCCATCTTTATTGAGAAATCTCTGCGTGGAATTCTCTATCTCGACCGGATCGATGGTGAATCCCATCCCTTGGGCGAAGCCGAACTCTGGGCGAGCGGAACCGCCTCAGCTACGATGGGTGCAGGCCTTTCGCTCAATGCCGAACTCGATGAACTGCAACAGGAAAAAGTGGATCTGGTTCAGTCTGTTCTGGATACACACCCCATCATCGGTTCCTCCCCCGCCATCGAAGAAGTGCGAAAGTTCATTCAAAAGGTCGCACCCACATCCGGAACAGTCCTCATCATGGGAGAGACGGGAACCGGCAAGGAGTTGGTTGCCCGAGGCCTTCACTTCCAGGGAAACCGTGCGGCTGCTCCCTTCGTCACCATCAACTGCGCAGCCATCCCGACCCATCTGGTCGAGAGTGAACTGTTTGGTCATGAGAAGGGTGCATTCACGGGGGCTGACAGCCGCAAAATCGGCAAATTTGAAGCGGCAAATGGGGGTACGGTCTTTCTCGATGAACTTGGGGAACTCCCCGAATCGGCACAGTCAAAAATGCTTCGCCTGTTGGAAACACGTTGTCTGGAAAGAGTCGGCAGCAACACTTCCATCGAAGTCGATATTCGATTGATCGCCGCCACTCACCGGGATCTCCAGGGTGAAGTGAACAGCGGAAACTTCCGTGAAGACCTGTACTTCCGCCTGGCCGTCCTCGAGGTACGGGTACCTCCTCTGCGGGACCGGAGTGGAGATGTCGCTCTCCTTGCCAACCATTTCCTTGATCAGTTCTCCGATAAACAGAGACCACGAAAATCTCTTTCAGATGAAGCGCTCTCCCTGCTGGAAGATCATGCTTTTCCCGGAAACGTCCGCGAACTTCGCAACCTTCTCGAGAGTGCAGCGATCCTTTCAGATGGAGCTCAAATCGCGGCTGAGGACTTGCGGCTGTCACCCGATAAAAGTCGAAGCACCCCTTCAACCGGGACCTGGAAACCGGTTCCCCTCAAGGAGCTGGAACGTGAACACATTCTCCGGGTTCTTGAATACGCTGGCGGGAACAAGAAGAAAGCCGCGCAGATTCTGGGGATCGAAAGATCAACACTGTACTCTCGACTGAAAAACATGACGGACTGAGAAGGAACCCTTTCCGATTCCCCATCGTCTGATCAAAATCTGTTATTGTCGAAGTTGAAGACCGTGGAATGCGGTGCTGATTTGCGGGTGCCCCCGCATTTTTCATAAACCGCATTGTTCATAAACCGCATTGTTCATAAGCAAGGTGTTCCATCACCGCGTTGGACCTGCAGCTGTAAAGATTTGCAGGCAAGGAAAGGAGATCCCATGAATCCTCTCGGGTATTGCCTTTCCATTCTTCTGTTCATGCCATTCCCCGATAAAGCAGGTGACATCCTGCCGCAGGGAACCCTTCCCGCCGCAAGTGTCCTGCAGGGATGGTCTGTGATCACCGGACTCCCCATCGCCCACGAGCATCCGGCGATCGGCAATACCCCTGTCCGTGTGCTGAACCCACTTCGGGTCGCTTCGGAAAACCGCCGCCTGCTGGAAACGGTGCTCAATCAATCGGGCCTGTACGTCAAACCGGTGGGAGACATTCGCCAACCCAGAGCCTATTGGGTCACTCATCAGCCCCTCGCCGAACCTCCACGACCGAAACCGGTCATGAGAGTGGTTCACCTGCAACATCTGGAACCGGAGGAGGGGATTCGCATCCTGCGGGCGGAAGCGGATCGAAAAGAGAAGAACCTGGATCTCCTCGATCGCTACAGCAATTTTGTCGCCTCACCGAGAACCCGCAGCATCGTCATGACCTGCGCCTCCCATGAGCGTCTCCGGCATTACCTGAGAGTTCTGGAGAGCTCTGATCAGCGCCCACCCACAAACGATGAAGGACCTGCGCTGAAGGTCTGGAAAGCCCGGTACCTGCGGGCTGCCATTCTCGAACAGTTGCTGAGCGAGCGCTGGGATGATCGGGGTGGTCAGCCGATTCGGGTGGTCGTGAATGAACCGACGAATTCATTGCTGATCCGCATTCCCCGACACCTGTGGCCCGAAGCAGAAAAAATGCTTCAGGAACTGGACCAGCGGGAAAATTTTTGACCCCCTCCCACTCGTCCCTGCGAACCTGACCGATTCCCCTGCCCACTCGAGTTCCGGTAATCCTAGAGGTTGCGCCAGAGGCACTTCTCCCTGAGTGTTCGATTTCACAACACACTCCACCCCAGATCGGCTGAAAGGCCACTTTCGGGACGTTACCGGAATCTCCGTAACCCCTTTCCGCAAATAAAGTTGGAGAACTTCCCCAGTTGCCATGGACGGGCATTTGATTTGCTTAAAATAAGGGGGAACGGCTCAAGCGCTCCGAGTGGGATCATCTCTCACTGTCGAGGAGAAGCCTGACCGCCCAAGTGGCGACGAACAGCCCAGGAAGAGCTGTTTTCGCCGATTCAGGAAAAAAGTCCCGAAATTACCCAAGGCCGACCCTCCCCCGGCCGATGAAGAGAGAGGAAATGCCATGAACCCCATGTTGAGAGGGTGCACAGCAATGCCTCAGAAAAGTCCCGCGGTCTCCCCTGTTGAGACCCGTTTGTTTCAGTTGCCGATCCGGTCACAGGAGTGCAGCCCCCTTGGTCTGCTGCTCTTGATGCTCGTCCTCCTTGTGGGGGGGCCCGGACTCGGTGGAATCGCCCTGGGCCAGGACGGCGACGACGCCGCTCCGGTCGATGAAGCCGCCGCCCCTGCCAGCGATGACGGGGATGAAGCGGAGGTTTACCGCATGGAGGAAGGATCGTTCCCGGTCCTCAGCCTGTTGCGGTTTATCCAGCGCACCACCGGCAAGTTCGTCAACTACCCGTCTGCAGCCAATGACGTCGCCTTCGCCGAAGACACCACTGTGGATGTCATCGGAGATGTGGATCCGCTGACCTATCCGGTCATCAAGGCGATCCTCGAAACCAATGGTTACGAGCTTTGGGAGAGCGAGTTGGAAGATGGGACCGTCGTCATCAACGTCCGCTCCGCTTCACCCCGTGGTGGGCAGTCTGCTCCCGTGGATCCGGTCAGCCCGATCTACGTGGCGGATGACGAAGAAGCCATCAAGGCACCTGGAGAAGAACTGGCGACTCTGGTTCTGCAGCTGAAGTTCACCACCGCACAGGTGGTGCGAACCGCCCTGCAGGAACTTCTCGGTATCGCCGGTGCCGGAAACGCTTCAGGAAGCGTCAAGATCGTCACCGTTCCGGAAAACGAAACGATGCTGATCCGCGCCAAGATGCGTGTTCTTGAGCACATTCAACGCGTCGTCAAATACATCGACGTCGAAGTCACCGGACCCGATCAGTCCCTGTCGATTCGTGAGCTTTACTACGCGGATGCACAAAGCATCGTTTCCATCGTGACGGAAGCCCTCAGTGAATTCAGCCCGACCGGAACAACGGGTCGGAGAACCACCCCCACCCCGGGGCAGGGCGCCAACCGTGGTCAGACTTCAAACCGGGGCTTCTCTTCGGGCAGTCTGGCCGGTGAGTCCACCCGCCTGATCCCCGATGACCGTACCCAGAAGATCATCATCCAGTCCACAGACCCGGATGAGCTCGATCTGGTGCACCAGCTGATCGACGAACTCGATACCAAGGTTCGCAATCGCAGGAACACCATCTGGATTTACAAGGTCAACTACCTCAAGGCGGAAGAGCTGGCCGACAACATTCGTCCCCTGGTCGACGACAACGCCCAGGGTGGAAGAACGACCAGTCGAACCACATCCCGTAACCGTACTGGAACCGGTAACACCGGCGGAGTTCAGTCTCAACAGCAGTTCACCAGCACCCAGATCATCCCCCACGAAGAAACCAACTCGCTGATCATCGAGGCAGAGCCGGAGAAGTACGAAGAGATCGAAAGCATCCTCAAACAAATCGACCAGCGTCGTCGTCAGGTTTTCCTGGAGGTCGCTCTGGTTCAGGTCAAGGATTCTTCGAGCCTCAACTACACTCTCGAATTCCTTGCCGGAAATCTGGATGACCAGAATCTCGCCGGCATCCTGCTCAGTTCCTTTGGTGCGAGCACCGTCACTCCGGCCCTCGATCCCAACGGTATTATCACCGGATTGACCCGGACCCCGGGAGTTCCCACGGGACTCGGCGGCATCATTCAGCAGGACGGTCAGTTCCCGCTGATCATCAATGCCCTGAAATCGGATGAGGACAGCAACATCCTTGCCACGCCGTTCATCCTTGCCGATGACAACCAGGAGAACTCGATCTCTGTGACGAACGAGATCTTCTACACGACGTCCAGTACCAGCAACATCAACGTCACCACCAGTCAGCAGTCCGAATCTGCGGGTATCACCCTGAACCTGATCCCGACGATCTCCAGCGAGGTTGTGCTTTTGGAGCTGAACCTGGAAGTCTCCTCCTTCTCGGGAGTCTCTGATGGAACCGGAGCACTTCCCGACCGTTCCACCAACGTCGTCAACAGCAAGGTGACGATCCCCGACGGTGGAATGTTCATCATTGGCGGCCTGGCCCAGATGGCCCAGTCAGAGATTCAGAGCAAGGTCCCCTTCCTCGGAGATTTGCCCTTCCTCGGCCCGTTGTTCCAGTCGAGTGGATCAAACACGGCCCGTGACAACCTGTATGTGTTCCTCAGTGCTCACATCATGGATGACGCCAACTATAACGGGCTTGGAAACTTCACGAAGGACGCCATCGAGGGAGTTCGCTCCTTTGATGACGACATTCGCCTTCAGCAGTTCACCGACCCCGACAATGCCCGCGATGCCTCTCTGCAGGATCAAATCACTGTTGAAGGAGCATCCGAGGAAGAGATGACCCCATGAGAAACTCGATCTTCAACGAACTGATCGAAGGTGGCCTCCTCAACGAGAACCAGTTGATGGAGTGCCAGGAAGAGGAACGCACCACCGGCAAGCCCATCGACAAGGTCTTGCGTGAGAAGGGGTACGTTTCCGAAGAGGACTTCCTCAAGGCCCTCTCCAGCCAGTTGCACATCAACTTCGTGGAAGATCTGGAAGAGTTTTCGACTCCGGAGAAGTTTGTCGACTCGGTTCCGGCTCAGTTCGCACGAACCTACAACCTCGTCGCCATCGGTGAAGAGCCTGGGATTCTCATGGTCGCCACCTGTGATCCCCTCGACGTACAACCGATGGATGATCTTTCCGCCATGCTCGACATGGTGGTTGAGCCGGTGGTCTCCACCCGCGCCCAGATCACCGCATTGATCAACCGAGCTTACCAAAAGTCGAGTGCGGACGTCGATGAGCTGCTCGAGGGACTCGAAGATGATGAGCTGATCGGAATCGCCGCCGAAATCGATGAAACGGAAGACGTTCTCGATATCGCCAACAAGGCGCCCATCATCAAGTTGATGAATACGATCCTCTTCGAAGCCCAGAAAAACAGGGCCTCGGATATTCATTTGCAGCCCTTTGCAGATCGCCTCCAGGTGCGCTACCGCATCGACGGTATCCTTTACGACACCAAGGTGATTCCGAAGAAGATCCAGGAAGCTCTCGTTTCCAGGGTCAAGGTGATCGGCAAGATGGACATCGCCGAAAGGCGCCTCCCCCAGGATGGCCGTACCTCTGTGAAAATCGGCGACAGCGAACTGGATTTGAGGATCTCATCGGTGCCTACCAGCTACGGTGAGCGCATCGTATTCCGACTTCTCGACAAGAGTGCCCGTCTTTACCGCCTCGGTGAGATTGGCCTCGATGATCGCAACTTTGAATTGCTCGATGGCCTCGTCAACTCCTCACACGGCGTTTTGCTGGTCACCGGCCCCACCGGTTCCGGAAAATCGACCACGCTGTATGCAGCCCTCGCCGAGATGGATTCACAGGAGTTGAACATCATCACCATCGAGGACCCCATCGAATACAACATCGATTCCATCAGCCAGATTCAGGTCTCCAACAAAAAAGGACTGACCTTCGCTTCCGGACTGCGATCCCTGATGCGTCAGGATCCGGACGTGATGATGGTGGGTGAGATTCGGGACATGGAAACCGCCGGTATCGCCGTGCAGGCCTCAAACACCGGTCACCTCGTGTTCTCCACCCTGCATACCAATGACTCCGCCGGTGCAGTCACCCGAATGATCGACCTTGGAGTGGAGCCCTATCTGGTCTCCTCCTCCCTGATCGGTGTGGTCGCACAACGACTCGTCCGCGTGATCTGCCCCCGTTGCAAGGAGTCCTACGAGCCGGAAGAGACCCAGTTGAAAAGCCTCGGCCTCGAAAAGGGCGAGCTTCTCGAAGGCCTGCTCTACCACGGCAGAGGCTGTGATTCCTGTCTGGGACGCGGCTACTACGACCGAACAGCCATTTACGAAATTCTGACGATGAATGAGACCATCCGGGACCAGATCATCTCGCGGACCAGTGCCTCCGTGATCAAACAGACCGCCGTGGAAAGCGGGCATTTGAGAACTTTGCGCATGGACGGTGCGAGAAAAGTGGCCCAGGGAATCACCACGGTCGACGAAGTCTTCCGTGTGACCCAAATGGACGTTTTCTAGAGTAAGAACTGAAGGACTTCCGATGCCGATCTACTCCTATAAGGCCATCGACCAACGGGGACGCCAGTCGAAGGGCAACATCGATGCCGATACGGCTCGTGAAGCCCGCGACAAGTTGCGTCACCAGCAGCTCCGTGTCACGGACATGGAGCGGGTGGAAACGATCGGCAAGAAGTCGAAAAGCCTCTTCAGTTACCGCTTCGAGCGAAAAGTGGATATCCGCAGCCTGGCCATTTTGACACGCCAGTTTTCGACACTGCTTGGAGCCGGTGTTCATCTCTCTGAAGCCCTGAATGTTCTCGTCGAACAAATCGAGGAGAAGCGTCTGGAAGTGGTCTTCAGAGATGTCCGCGAACGCATCGTCTCCGGTGCCGGTCTTGCGGATGCCATGAGTCTCCACCCCTCCGTTTTCAGTGATCTCTACATCAATATGGTGAGAGCCGGAGAAGCGAGTGGAAACCTCGATGAAATTCTCTACAGCCTTTCTGAATACCTTCAGAAGCAGGCGAGCCTCAGAGGCAAGCTTTCCGCAGCATTGACCTATCCCGCCATCATGATGGTGGTCGGCCTCGGTGTGGTCATCTTCCTGATGACCTTCGTCGTGCCGAGGATCACGGAGATGCTGGTTCAGAAAGACAACGCCCTGCCCTGGGCCACAGAAGTGCTGATCATGATCAGTGACTGGTTCAAGGCGTATTGGCTGATTGGACTTGGCGCACTCCTCGGCTTCCTGATCTTCCTTGAAGGACTCAAGAAAACAGAGAAGGGTCGCTTCGCTTACGACAGGGTGCTGTTGAAAATCCCGGTACTGGGAACCCTGTTGCAAAGATCTGCCATCTCGCGCTTTACCGTGACATTGGCCACCCTTTTGAAAAGTGGCCTGCCCGCACTCGACTCGCTGAATATCGTCGGCAAGGTCGTCAACAATGCGGTGATGTCCAAAACGATTGCTGAAATTGCTGAACGGATCGTCGAGGGCGCCGACATCTCCACTCCACTGAAAAAATCTCCGCTGTTCCCGCCGATGGTGGGCTACATGATCGCTGTGGGAGAGCAAAGTGGTGAGTTGGAATCGGTGCTGAATCGAATCTCCGAAACTTATGAGGAAGAGATCGAATTGTCGATTCAGAAACTGACGGCGATGATCGAACCGATCATTATCGTCCTGCTTGCCGTGGTGGTGTCTTTCATCATTCTGGCAGTGCTGCTTCCGCTGTTGCAGTTCAACAGTGGTTGATCAAAAAACAAGAGAGAGGGCCAAAGGCCCGGAAACAACAGGAGGAAACATGAACAAGTCCATGCGAAAACATGGTGATGACGGATTCACCCTGATCGAACTGATCGTCGTGATCGCCATCATCGGCATCCTGGCGACCTTCGTCGTTCCCAATGTGATGGGCCGGACTGACCAGGCCAAGGTCTCCAAGGTCAAGACAGACTTCAAGACTCTGGATACCCAATGCAAGATGTTCAAGATCGACCACGGTCGTTACCCGGACTCCATCGAAGAGCTGCTGAACCCACCACAGGACTTCAGTGGCAACAGCAACCAGTACCTCGACAGTGAGCCCCTCGATCCCTGGACCAATGAAGTTTACTTCTTTGAAATGATCGACGGTCGCCCCGTCTTCATCAGCCTGGGAGAAGACATGACTGAAGGTGGAGAAGGATACGCTCAGGACCTCTACTCAGATGACAGCAACAATCAGGGAAGATTCTAGAGAATGAATCCCCGGAATCGCACCTCTGGCTTCACCATCATCGAGTTGATCGTTGTGATCGCTCTGTTGGGCATCATCGCCACGGTTGTGGTTCCGAACCTGGACAATATGTCTCCCCGCTACAAGCTTCGGGCTGCAGCGCGCACTGTCGGCCAGACGGTCGCATGGGCCAGAAGCCTCGGCGGAGGGATCGGTAACGAATATGTACTCCGTTACCGGCTGGAAGAAAATACCGTCGAAATCCTGTTGCCTCCACAAGAGGATGAAGATCCCAACATCGACTTTGACCAACGGGAAAGTCTGGGACCTGAGATTCTTCCGGATGGCGTGGAGATCACGAGCATTCTGCACCCGGATGGCAGCCGTGATGAATACGGCACCGTCGATCTGGTTCTCGATCAGTACGGAGCTTCCGGTTCACATATCGCCATCATTACCAATGAAGATGATCAGAGTATCGGTGTCTATTTCCAGGCGATCCTGGGAACCACCGACTACATTCCCGGTAACGATGCGGAGTTCCCCCAATGGTAACTTCCCCATCTGAAACCACGACTCGCAATACTGAAGGTGAGCATGGCTTCACCCTTGTCGAATTGGTGATGGCTGTGGCCATCATCAGTGGTGCTTTCCTGACGATTCTCGATTTACGCGTCAAGGCTCTCGACGATGCCTTTCAGTACAACAACCAGCGATTGGTCAATCGTCTGGCACGACAAAAACTGGATGAGGTCGCCTTCGGTCTGGAGGAAAACACCTCTGGAAATTTGGAAGTCCCCGGAAAAGACAGTGTCGGCGACTGGCCCTGGTCTGTGGAAATCTTCAATGAATCGACCACAGATATCGGGCCCAAAATCCTGCGTATTACCCTGACCCTCGAATACCCCTCCGTTTATGGAAACTCAATTTCCAGTTCGGACTCAGACTCCAGTGAAGATCTGGGATCGGTAACCTTCTCGACGCGCATGATCACCCAGGAGGGTGATGCTCTCTTCGAATATGCCGGCCAGTTGGTCGACCTGACCTCGGAGGGGAGCTTCTGATGACTCGCAAGACTGAAGGCTTCACTCTCATCGAACTGGTCGTCGTGCTCGGCATCTTCGGGCTCGTCATGCTGGCGAGTTACTCGATTCTGGAAACTACGATCGAAGCAGACCGCCGGGTTCATGAAGCCACCCTGACCGGCAAGGTCGGCGAGGCGATCCTCAACCAGATGCGCCGTGATCTTCAAGGAACCATCTGGCGTGGACTGGGTGAAAACATCTTCCGCGGCGAAAGCCGTGGTGAAGAAGACAATGCCGAAGACACCATCGATTTCCTGACGACCTCCCCCGTTCCGGAACCGGATGAAACCATTCCTTCCTACACCGGTGAGGTCAGCTCTGTCGGATACGCTCTCAAGGCAGGCGACGATGGAGATTTCACCCTCTTCCGCAGGGTGGCCTGGGACATGGATGTGGATCCCCTCGACACCGGAGATCGCACCGCCATTTACGACAGGGTCAAGGCTCTCGATTTCCGCTTCCTGGATGCAGAAAACAATTGGGTCGACGACTGGGACTCATCGAATCTGCTCCCCGAAGTGAATGATTCCGACTTCCCCTTCCTCGATGAGGAAGAACGCATCGCTGCGGAAGAGGCTGAGCTTGCTGCGGACAACCCAGCCAACACGGCCACCACAACAGCAAATGCCTCGAATGCGGCCAATATCGATCCCGCCACCGGGGAACCGATCCCGGAAGAACCTCTTCCGATTCCGATCCCCAAGGCTGTGGAGGTGGTGATCTACCTGCACTACGGCGACGAGCGTGGACGCATCCTCGATGCCTCCGGTAACCCGTTGATGGAAGTTTTTTCGACCGTGATTCCACTGATCGTCACCGATCAGTTGCTGCTCCCCGATCCAGAGCAACTCCTGACAGAAGGAGCTCTGGGCGGATTTTAATTCAAGTTGTGAGGGGCCTCCGGAAGGATGGCACGAACCCGGATTGCGTGATCCCCAGGTTCGAGTCACCGGAGGCCCCGGTTTTTTGCCTTGACAGCCCCCTCCTGCCTGTGTCAGATCCGCACGCTCAATTCGCCCATACTGACCTCCTGCATGCTCCAATCGCCCAAATAGCCCTTTTTTGAGCTCTCAGGGTTTGGCACTCGCCTTGCTCTACCATCCCCGTGGGAGAGCGTTTTTCAGGCCAAGAACCGCCGAGACCGGATTTTGGACCGTTCCGCACTCTCCCAAACGGTCGACAGGCCCCTCCTGTCCAAAAGAGACAGGTTGGCCAGAGGTGGACAGTTGCTGGAAGCCGATCTAGAATCCGGGCTTGTTAGGAAACCCGGTTTTGCTCGATTTCCGGCACGAATGCCGGAGTCCAGTTATTCTGGAATCCTGTCCCGCCCCTCACCGGTGCAACTCGTGGTGGCCCATTTCTCTCCGGGGATATCGAGAGATCTGAAGCCCACCGCCGCGTGCCGTTGTAGGATAGGTCGTCGACCTTCACCGGTCGTTACAGGTGCCCTGCTCCGGTAAACCGACTCAGGAAAGAAACAGTCTCAGGAAAGAGATGGAACGCATGAGCCTTCTCAATAACCTCTGCCAGGATCGTCTGAAATTTCAGGGATCCCATCCCCTTCTGATCCTCTTGTTGGGTGCAGCCCTTCTGCCTCTGATCGGTTGCCATGGAAGTGGCAGTTCGATCCCCAACATTAACAATGCCGCCGCTTTCCTGGACGACGACTCGGTCGTTCGCGGTCCGGGAATGGTGACTCCCCGCTATGGCCACACCGCCACAGTCTTGGGTGACGGTACCGTCCTGGTCGCAGGAGGAACCGACGAGCGTCACCTGACTTCGCTCGATACGGCAGAGATCTTTGATCAGGGAGCCGGCGTCGATTTCGGCGATCCTATTCCCGACACCATCTCTGGTGACTTTATCGATACCGACGTTGACGGCGACATCATGACCTTGACACAGGGTGGCCGCATCTTCCACACCGCAACTCTCCTGCCGGATGGCAACGTGTTGATCTGCGGAGGTACCGGTGACGCCCTCTTTGCCGAGGCTTACGAGATTTCCGAAATCTATGACATCGGCAGCCGCGAGTTTGGACCCGACGCTCTCTCGATTGAGCCCGATCTGGGCACTCCCCGTTTCCGTCACTCTGCAACCCTTTTGCCGAACGGCAAGGTGCTGATTGCCGGAGGTCAGGAGTCGCGCAACGAGACCATCATCGACCCCAACTTTGCGCCGGGCCAGCCCGGTTTCCAGGTGACGATCAACGTCTTCCCGTCACTGAAGTCGATGGAGATCTACGATCCGGCATCTCGCTCCTTCTCCCCCTCTCTGACGGTGGCAGGACAGGATGTCGAGTTCCTGAGCGCACGCGGCCGTGTTGGCCACTCTTCCGCTGCACTCGGTGGCCTCGACAACGAACTCGGAACCACCGACGACATCATTCTTCATGCCGGCGGATTCCAGACGCTCTCCACCATCTTTGCACCGCAGTTCAAACTGCCTTGGCAGAACGACACCGACAACTCACAGAACTTTGAGTACTACGACGTCACCACCGGAGACAATCGCCTGGCACCGGGAATCGTGGCAGAAGGAAGGGTTAACACTCCCTCCCTGCTCAACCTGGGAACTGTTTTCTCGTCCACCCTCGAGTTTGATCTCGATGACGATGGAGAAATCAATCCTCTCGCCGGTGACATCGTTTCTGTCCCTGGCATGACCAACCTGTTGATGATTGCCAATGGTGACAACGACGA
Source organism: bacterium (assembly GCA_029976805.1). Classification (GTDB taxonomy): domain Bacteria; phylum Planctomycetota; class UBA8108; order UBA1146; family UBA1146; genus UBA12191. The sequence goes on along the minus strand of JAPOLY010000035.1, from coordinate 4,516 downwards.
TCCGGCATGCCCGACTTCGGCAGGAGCCAACGATCTGGTCGTCGCGACCTTTACCGGTTTTGGTCCTTCTGACGGATTGACCTTCACCGTCTTCACAGGAACTCCAGGCCTGACGAACAACATTGAGAATATTCTCGTCGACCCGATGAACTGTGCCCCATGGGGACGCAGTGAGGCGGACTGGGTCATGGTCAATACCCGTCGTACCTACAACGGTCAGACCATTACCTCCGGTGTTGGCCTCAGTGCCGGTGGCGGATTCGACTTCCCCACTCCGGGAGGTTGTGTCGAAACCATGACCGGAAACTGCAACAATGGTCTCGTCGGAGTCACCATTTACGATCCGTTCTACAACTTCCAGAACGATCCGCCCTGGGACCCGACCCCCTTCATCAACCCGATCACCCATCCGACGGGTCTTTTCGGCAGTTTCATCAATGTCGATACTACTTACGCGGATGACACTCTTGACGGTTACGGAGCAGGCCTCGATCCCCTGATCAGCCTCGCCCAGCCCAAGTGCCTTCACACTCTCAGTGTGATTCCGGGTGAAGACGGTCTGCTGAACACTGTGGACGACCGCGTGGTTTCCATCGGTGGTGGAGTCAGCTACTTCCCGAACTACGGGGATGAGCCGGCCACCATCAGCTGCGAAGTCATCCTGCTTCCGGGAACCAATGCACCGGTGACCCCCTAGAAACGGCGCCGGCAGTTCATGAGCGAAAGCAAAGTTGCGAGTCGAATGGGAACCACACTCTCAAAAGAGAGTCCTTCCCTTTCGACTCGCTTCTCTTTTTTACCTCGCCCACACACTTCTGAGACGGGCAACTCGCTGATCCAATGGATCGCCATCCTGGCCCTGCTCTGCCTTGGCTGGTTCGTCTCCACTCTGTGGACCACTGTGGGCACCCCTCCTGACCCTGCGGTTTCGGAAGAGACTCCCTCGGTCCAGGCCGAGCCCAAGCCCCCTGTCACACCCTCCGAAATCGAGGAGAAGACACCTTCTTCTCTCGACACCCTTTCCCCTGAGCACCGCGAGATTTCAGATTCCATCTTTGATCTGTTCCAAAAGTGTCAATGGAATGAAGCCCTCGATGCCTCCACAGCCCATCGCGTGGCCCGTGCCCGCGACGACCTCGAAGCGTTGCTGGAAGGCCTTGGTCCGGAGCATGTTCCGATGCTGCTGGGTCTGCTGAAGGAAGAACCCGATTTCATTAATCGGCGCTTCCTGCTCAAGGCTTTGGGGCAGATCGGTTCTGAAGAAGCATTGGTGGGATTGATCGACCATTACCACTGGTCCGTGGAAATGGACAAGGAGAGCGAAGTCAAACACACCATCGACTCTCTCGCCCTTGCCAACACTGAGTTCTCACTGAAAGTTCTCCGCGAGTACTCACTCGCCAAAGATGCCGTCCAACACCGCTACCGATTCGTTGAAGCTCTGACCCGCCACGAGCAGGCAGAAGACGCCATCGATATCTATTCCCAGTTGTTGCGCGATCCTTCCCACTTCAGGGTTCGACAGCGGGCGGCTTACGGGCTCAAGACTACCGGTGGCAACCAACACTCCCAAAGCATTGAAACGGCTCTTGCGGAAGAAAAGAACGCCTACGTTCGCCAGTCGTATCTGGGTGCTCTCGGAGGTATCCGCGACGTCAATTCGATACCCGTGGTCGAGAAGATCCTGCTTGAAGACTCGAATGTCTCGACTCGAATCTCCGCCGTACGTGCATTGCTCAATATTGATGGCTCTGCAGCCATTCAGGCATTGATGCAGGCACGGGACCGGGTTGATTCCTCCCCACGGGTACAGCAAGAAATCATCACTGCCTTGCAAAAACTGGGTTACGAAGGCTAATCCGCCCTTGAAGAATTGTCTCTTCAGAGGCACCATTTTGTGAAGTCATCCCCGCCCGTTCAGGAGAGAACCCCCGGTGAGACCCCGTACTTCCACTTCCGGTTTCATATTGGACTCTCGAGATCCTACGTCATTGGTGTCGCTACAAAACAAACTCGTCGTGACGATGCTGGCTATCATCCTGATCTGCTCACTCGGCTGCCGCCCTTCAGACACATGGCAGATCATCGATTCCCGGCTCGAAGTCAGTGAAAATCCTGATTCAGAAAATCAGGGCACACTGACCATCACCTTTGACCGCCCCATGAAATTGCTGGAGTCTTCCTCCACGGGTATCACCTTCACCCATCCGGGATTGGATTCCGCGACCTACCGCGTGGAGTCAGGAAATCGCCCCCACGAATGGAAGGTGTCCCTTCTCTCCGGATTTGACTCCTTTCTTCCACGAGGCGAAAAACCGGATGGCAGCAGAACGCGACTTGAAGTGGATCTCGATCAACTGCCGATTTCTCCTGAACTGAATGAACAGGGAAAACGGAAGAGTGGGCTGACCGCCATCACCCCCAGCCCCGTCAAGCCCGCACTCTTGGTCGGTGCCCGATGGATTGATTCCGACGGAAGTTCGACGGTCAACCAGGAGGATTTACTGGTTCTTGAATGGGACCGTCAGGTCGAGACTGGGGTTGATCTTCATCCACCGGGTGAAGCTTTCGATGGCCCCAATGATCTCCTCCGCTTGCCTGTCACCGGAGACCGCCTCGGTTCTTCCGAGATGCCCTCGCGCTGGATTGCCTCAGGGCCTTCCCTCGAATCCTCACTGATCCTTGGGTCATCTCCAGTATTGACCATCGATGGCGAGGTCGATCCCTCCCGTTACAAATACGAAGGCTCGAGTTCTGGAATCATCCTCGATGCCACCACCATTCTTCCCTCGGAAAAGCTGAAAAGTTCCCGTGGAGCCGGTGTTGCCTCTCCCTGGGTCATCGACATCGAAGGAGAATGTGATCCCTGGAATCCTGCCCCACTTCCGCCTGGCTTACCTGCATTGGAAGGAGCCAGCCTGACTCCGCTTTCCGGCGGCAAGTTCCTTCTCGCAGGAGGCAGAACACTGGGTCCTACCCGAAGTTCACGGATCATGGCGGAAGCATGGATCATCGATTCCAGAGGTCAGCACAGCGGACCGATCGCCATGAACCATCCCCGCAAGGGACATACGGCCTCGGTGCTTCCCGGTCCCGATAGCCTTTCCGGAACAGAGGACGACATCATTGTCCTGATCGGCGGTTGGGATGGCACAAGGGTGAGAAATGACGCGGAGGCCCTGATCACGGGCTCCTCACCTCCGCGATTTCTTCCCTTGCAGATCAATGGAAATCTGACACCGCGCTTTGAACACAATGCACACGTCATCGCTTCAGCGGATGAAATCGTTCTGGTCGGTGGGCGACTGGAGGGAGAACTCAACGGAGTCATCGAGGTCGTCGCTCTGGATACTCGCTCCATGGCTGAATCGGAGTCTATTCCGGCCCAAGTTTTTCAGGTGGGTGAACTGGCCTATCCCCGACATCAACACTCTTCGATTCTGTTTGAGGATTCGGAAGACCCCCTGCTTTTTGTCTATGGAGGCTATGGGGGGTCGCTCGGAGCGCCTTACGTCAAATTCACGGCAGAGTATTGCAGGGTGCTCTCTTCTCCAGAAGGCTTCCGACTGCGTCGAAGCACGCGCAGCCTCAGACGCTTGAAACTGAATCAGGATTCCACTTTGCCGGGGCCGCGAAGAGGCTTGAAGTTGATTTCAGGACTGGATTCAGGCCTGGCAGACAACGTGGCCCTGCTGGTCGCAGGAACCCGCAAGGAACCAACCCCCGATCCCTTTTCTCCCCATCAAACCGCCAGTTGTCGTACCGCCTTTCTTTTAAATCTGAAGGACAACGGTCGTGGCTATCTGTTTCTGGAATGGATTCCGGCAGGAAGACTGGTTCAGGAAACACTGCAACCGGGTATCGCACGATTACCCGGTGGTCGGATTCTGGTGGTCGGTGGACGGGACCACGGCGGATTGCCCTCATCGGAGGCCAGTATCTTTGATCCGGTCACCGGCGAGTTGGAGAAGGTGTGCAGATCCCTTGGTCATGCCCCATGGCAATCGACACTGGTGCAACAGGCGAGTTCCACCTGGGGTGGAGCCTTTATCCTTGGGATAGATACCCAAAGTATGCAATCCAGAGGGATTCTCTTCGAAGCCTCCCGATAAAAAGAAGACTCGTCTGTGAATCAGATCAAGGCGCGCTTTGTGAGCCTTCACCGCCGGCGTAGCTGACAATCGTCATCTGCAGATCCCAGACGTCCTGATACTCACTTCTTGGAGACTTGTTCATCATCTTCACTTTTTCAAAACCCAGGTGCGGAGCCCGCGCCTGAATATTGGCGATGAAGGTGACGTGATCCCGAATCGGACGCTCTTCAAAGGTTGCGTTGTAGATGTGCTTCTTGATTCCATCACGCTGCCCCTTGACGTCCTTGTTGGCAGTCTTGATTTCAGGCCGTGCCGTGGAATTGCGCATCGAATCGATGATTCCAATTACAACGTCACTGATCTTGCTGGCGTTCTTCTTACTCTCCTCGCGACGGCGATGCTCAAGCACTACTTCTTTACTC
>JAPOLY010000163.1 GCA_029976805.1 bacterium | reverse complement strand
TAGTCTGAAGAATCGTACGCCCGGGTATCCGGGAGAATCCGGTGTTGGAGGAGGCTCTGTGGAATTTGTGTGGCCCTTGATCTCGGTGGTGACCCTTCTGGTCGGCTTTTTCGTCGCCCGCAGTCTTGTTTCGAAACAGGTAGATGCGGCTCAGGAAGAAGTGGCAAGGCTCCGGGAGGAAGTCTCTGACCAGCAGGCTGAGGCGGCGAGCCTACGGGATGACATCGCTGGTCAGCAGGCAGAAGTCATGACGGCCCGGGAAAACCTGGTGCGCGCCACTTCTGAAAAGGAAGCGGCCGAATCCCAGTTACAGCAATTGCGAGAGGACCGGGAGTCTCTGAAGGAGAGCATGCAGGCGTTTTCCGCAGAGCAAATGGAAAAGAACCGCGACCAGTTCCTGAAGCATGCCGAGGAGAGACTGGGTGTTTCCGAGTCCAAGCATGCTTCCGAGTTGGAAAAGCGTCATGACTCCATCGAAAAGCAATTCCTCTCAGTTCGTGAGCAGATGGAAAAGTTTGAGGAACAGCATCGGAAGATTGAAAAGTCCAGAAGCGAATCTTTCAGTGCTCTCGATCAACAGGTCAAGCTGCTCGCAGAACAGACGGTCAAGGTGGGGGCGGAGGCGGCCTCGCTTTCGACCGCACTCAAGGGATCGGGCCAAACCCGCGGTCGCTGGGGCGAAATGGCCCTCGAAAATATTTGCGAGCTTGCAGGGATGACCAAGCATTGTGATTTCACGCTTCAGGATCAGGAGGGTACTGGTAAGCGCCCTGATCTGGTGGTCAACATGCCAGGCAAAGGCAAGATTCCAATTGATGCCAAGGTGCCTTTTGCTGCTTACAACCGGGCGATGGAATCGACCGACCCGGCTGAACGTGAGGCAGAGTTCGATGCCCATGGAAAAGTGGTGCGGACGACGATGCTGGAATTGGCCAAGCGTGACTATCCTTCTGTGGTAGGTGGCAAAGTCGATTTTACGGTGATGTTCATTCCGATCGAGTCGGTGGCTGCGGCCGCATTTGCTGCCCAACCGAATCTTCAGGAGGAGGCGATGGAGAACAAGATTCTTATCGCTACGCCGGTCACCCTCATCGCGCTCCTGAAAACAGTGGCCCTCTACTGGAAACAGGAAGAGCTGGCGGAAAATGCACAAAAGATCTGGGAAGAATCTTCCCAGTTGCATGATCGGCTGAAAACTTTCACTGAACACTTTGGCAAGGTGGGCGGCAATCTCTCCAAGGCTCTCAATGCTTACAATTCGGCGGTCGGGTCTTACCAGGGAAGAGTGCTCCCCAAGGCGCGCAGCATCGAATCGATGACGATGAAGACTGGAGCAAAAGACACGCTGCCGGATCTTTCAGTGATCGATGGAGCAGTACGGGGTCTTGATTCGGGCAGCCCTGTACTGGATCACGTCCCTGCAGACGATGAGGAGTGATTGCATGTTTCTTCGTGGCTCGCTGATCGCAGGAGTGCTGTTTCTTGTAGGCTGTGCTCCGCTGGGCATGGGAACCACCAGGGGAGATTTGCAGGTCACGGAAGTTCCCGTAGAAGTCCGCGAAGACTTCACTATGGCTGAGTTCTATCAGCAGTACTGCGATGCGGGCGGGGTTCCTGTGGTGGCGAGCAGGGAGGTCTA
>JAPOLY010000160.1 GCA_029976805.1 bacterium | reverse complement strand
TCCCTCCATCTGGAACGAAACCAGCATCACTGGAGGAGACGAACATCGCATCTCTTTTCGCACCGCTCTGGAAACCCGGGATGCGGATCAATGGCTGATTCCAACTTACGAGGGTGAACCCCGGCTACGCAAGCCTCCCCTTTTCTACTGGGTTCTGACCGCGACCGCCGAATTCCTCGGCCCCTCCCTGTTCAATTTCCGCATCTGGGGCGTCCTTTGTGGAGCCCTGCTCGCCATCTTCACCGCACGCTGGGGCCAACGCCTCTTTTCCGCTGATCCGGTGCTGACCTTTGTGATCCTCATCTCTTGCCTCGGCCTGGCTACGGAATCCAGACGGGCCATGCTCGACATCCCCATGGCTCTCTTTCTGGTGCTCGCACTGGAACGGTGGGGGAACTGCATGAAAGATGCCCGCGGGAGAGACGCCGTGTTCGCTGGGCTATACCTGGCCATTGCGGCGCTGATCAAACCCACCGCCATCTATTTCTTCGCGGCAGCTATCCCGGTGATGGCGTGGCTGCAACCCCGAGAGAAGGGGCTGGTACTGGCGGCCAAACGTCTCTCAGGATTGCCACTGATGCTGGCAGCATTCTGCCTGCTCTTTCTTCCCTGGTGGTTATACGTGTATTCGATCTACCCCGACCTTCTCCAGTCCCGCATCGAGGAACAGGTGCAAAACCGGGAGCTTTCCCTTTTGAGATGGGATTCGATTCCACCGCTGATCGGAGGTTGGCTCGGTTTGGCAGCCCCCTGGTCCTTTGCCTTGATCTTTGCGGTCCTGCGATTTGTGCGCCGTCCGGAAGCTGGGTCCGCTCCTCCGGAACGCTGGCTCGCGGTATGGCTGGTGATCGCCTCGATTCCATTCCTGTTCATGAAAACTTTTGAACGCTACCTGATCCCACTTCTTCCGGCTTTCGCGATACTCATCTCCACCTATCTGGACAGCCTCAAGCCAATCCCGTTGCGCCGGCACCTTTTGGGGGCTGCATTCATCCTCTCCCTGCCAGCACTTTTTGTGATGCTGTTCACGTATTTCTCTACTGCACCGACTTTGTCGCTGCTGACCCTCGGAATCCTGTTCATCGTCTTCCGAATGGCACTGCAATCCGACACCGTCAACACAGCATTGTCAGTCGCCCTGACCTGGAGCTTCTGTCTGGGTATTTTGATTCCGACCGTGGGAATCGGCGAAGGCCCTCGTCTCTCGCCAGAAATTCTCCAGGGTTCCCTCTACCAGGTGGGGGAGCAACATGTACCGCTGCTGGACGTGCAGGCACAACGACCGATTCCCAAGATCGCAGGTGACTCTGACTCCCTGCGTGAACTTCCCGACAACACCTGTTACCTGATTCTCGCCCAAGCGGATCAAGAGGAGGTGGAGCGCAGCCTGAAGTCCCTCTCCCGGGAATCAGAACGTGTCGGCAAGTTTGGCGTCTTCGTCTCCCGCAAGGTCTTCTCAAGGTTCTACCGCAGGGACTATACAGAAGAGCATTTCAGAGAAGCGCTCATGAGAAATTCCCTGAATCCACTGAGAAAACCGTGTGTCGTTATCGAGGTCAAGGCTCGCTGAACCGGTCAGGAGCGATCGGTATCTTCCTCCGATGCGGATTTGAAAAATCCGCTGACCTTCCTCTCGATAGCATCGGTGTATCGATACAACACCGGGACCACCAACAGGGTCATCATCGTCGCCACCAGAAGTCCGGCGACAAACACCGTGGCAAAGGGACTCCAGCGGACATCAAAACTGGGAATGCCGATGGACATCGGCAACAGCCCGGCGATCGTCGAGATGGTGGTCATCAGGATCGGTCGCATGCGCTCATGTCCCGCCAGC
>JAPOLY010000047.1 GCA_029976805.1 bacterium | reverse complement strand
GAGAGCCAATGACGGAACTTCGACCATCACTCCAACAGGAATGTTTTCGTCGAACTCGACCCCTTCTGCTCGCAATTCATCGCTGACTTCATCAATGATCTGCAGACTGCGATCCAACTCGGGAATCGTGGTGATCATGGGTAACATCAAACGTACCGGTCCATGGACTCCCGCTCGAAGAATTGCGCGGATTTGAGCTCTGAAGGGCTCCGGATTCGCCAGGCACCAACGTATGGAACGACAGCCGAGGAAAGGGTTCTCCTCAGCCACCGAACCCTCGGGCAGTTTGTCGCCTCCGAGATCGAGGGTTCGCACAGTCAGTGGCAACCCATTGAGAGATTTGAGAACAGCAACGTAGTGCTGGTAATGAAAATCCTCACCGCTCTCCGGAGACTGCAGGTGTATGAACTCTGAACGGAACAATCCGATCCCTGCGGCTCCCCACTCCACGGCAGATTCCACCTCCGTCGGCAATTCGACGTTGGCGTGAACTTCGAGGCGATGGCCATCAATCGTCTCTGCGGGCAGAGAAGCCTGACTTCTGAACTGTTGGGAAATCCGTTTCATTTCCCGTGAGCGGGTCTCGTGCTCTTCAATCTGTTCCTCGGTGGGATCGATGATCACAACACCGCGATAACCGTCGATGATGACGAGATCTCCACCGACGACTGATGTCGCCATATCATCAATTCCGACGACAGCGGGGATCCCCAGAGCCCGAGCCATGATGGCAGTATGCGAAGTCTTGCCGCCCACAGACGTGGCGAATGCCACAACCTTCTTCGGGTCCAATTTGGCCGTCTGTGCTGGAGTCAAGTTGTGGGCAATCACCGCTACTTCTGAGTCCAGGTTAGACAGTGTTTCAATTCGAGTTCCCAGCAGGGTGCTCAACAACATCTTCTCAACGTCTTGCAGGTCATGGACCCGCTCAAGAAGAAGTGGAGATTTAGATTCCTGCAATTTTCTCACATAACGGTTCATGACCCGACTGAGAGCATGCTCAGCAGTGAAGCACTGTTCTCGTATTGCCTGATGAACCTCTGCGTGCAAAGTAGGGTCGGCAGCCAAATCCCTGTGCACAGACAGAATCCGTGCATGGATCTCGACCTCTCCTTCCAACTGCTGGATTTCCTTTTCCAACAGGCGATTGGAATCAGTGACGGCTTCCTCGAACCGTTCGACCTCTGATTCCACCTCGCTCTTGGGAACAAAGCGCTGTGGGATGCGAATCTCTTCAGAGTCGAGAACGAGTACCTCGGCAATGGAAATGCCGGGACTGACAGGGATTCCTCGTTTGATTTCCATTAACGGATCTCCTCAGACGCCATGAAAATCCTTGCGGACGAGGTCTGAGAGAGCCTCCAACGCTTCCGTGGCATCGGCTCCATCCGTGACGATTTCGATTTCATCTCCCAGTTGGGCACCCAGCGTCATGACGGAAATGATGCTTTTGCCATCCACCTCACCCCCGCCTACCTTGCGCACCAGAACGGCAGCATCGAATCTTTGAGCCAAACGCACAAACTCTGTAGAGGCACGGGCATGGAGCCCGGATACATGAGTAATCTTGAGTTGGGCACTTTGTTCACTCACAGATTGAATCCCATCCTTGTCAGAGCCAATTCACAGATCAGCCGGCCTATCAGATCGGGTCTGTGGCGGGCAATCGGTGAGTTGTGATCGATAAAATCACTCGTTGTCACGCGGACTCCCCTTCCGCCCAGATCTCCCCGGTAAATCACTGGATCACATTTGCGTGAAGAGTACGCATTCAGCATGTCATCAGAAAAGGTTCCATCATGGGCCAGTACCTGGTGAATGATGGTTTCACCGGCATGACGCTCGAGAGCATCCAAATGATCTGCCAGTCCCATTTCGTCCGTTTCACCGGGTTGAGTCATGACATTGGCGATGTAGATCTTTATCGCCTGGCTTTCAACAACCCGTTTGCGAATTCCCTCGATCAGCAAAGGAGGAATCACGCTCGTGAAGAGACTGCCTGGACCGAAAACCATGACGTCAGCGGCTTCAATGGCTTCCGCCACATCCGCTGCGGGTTCCAGAACTCTGGGTCTCGATTCCACACGGCTGATCGACTTGCCACTGCGAACGATCTGTTCCTCTCCCGTGGATTTGGTTCCGTCAGGATGAGTGGCAATCAAAGTCAGCTTCTCACCGATGGCTGGCAGCACCCTGCCCCTGACCCTGAGCAAACGATTCATTTCACGAATGGCAGAGTCAAAATCTCCATTGAGTCGGGTCAGCGCTGTGATCAAAAGGTTGCCGACAGAGTGGCCCTCGAGCTCCGATTCTTCAAAGCGGTAGTCGAGCAATCGCTCCCAAAGTGGTTCCTGACTGCTGAGGGCCAACAGGCAGTTTCGAATGTCTCCGGGCGGAGCCATATCGAAATCCTTGCGAAGACGACCGGAAGAGCCTCCGTCATCACTGACCGAAACCACTGCGGTGACCTCTACCGGTTGGTCCCTCAATCCGGAAAGAAGAGTCGACATTCCGGTACCGCCGCCAAAAGCGACGAGCCGGGGCCGGGGATTCTTCTCGGGTCGGGATCGATCGGGTCGCAAAAAACGGTCCTCTCTGGGCGTCTGACAGGGCGTTAAACGCCGCTGAAGTGATAACACGATCACCCCATCTGTTCCACGGAACGGAGATTCATGCTGCTCAAACGGGCGTAAATCGCCGATTGGAGCCGCTTCAGATCAGCAGCAGATTCAGGAAGGAGTCCGATCAACGACCCAAAAAGGGATCTGTTTCCGTGCAATGGAGGGCTCGATCGGAATCGGTACTGACCTCGACGAGGAAGAGTCCCTCAGAGGGTGCGGTAATCCCCGCTTCCCGACGATCGGTTGCCTCCAGAATTCGTGGAATCTGGTCACCGGAAATTTGTCCCCTGCCCACATCCACAAGGGTTCCAGTGATATTGCGAACCATTCGATAGAGGAATCCATCCCCTACCACCTGAATCAAAATGTGCTGCCCCCGGGAATGAACCTTCAACTCATGAATGGTTCGAACCGTATCCTCCGGCTCATCCTTCGATCGAGTGCGAAAAGATGCAAAGTCATGGCGACCTACCAGAGATTGTCCGGCTTCATGCATTGCTTCGACATCAAGGTCTGCACGAATCCACCAGCTGGTTTCTCCATCAAAGAGAGATTTCCGCGGACCATTCCAGATGCGATAGAGGTAGCGCTTGGCGACGGCATTGAATCGGGGATGCCACTCGGCTGAAGTTCTCTCGCAGGAAACTATTTCGATGTCATCCGGCGTGATCCCCTGTAACGATTTTTGCAACTCTTCGGGTTCGTGGTTTCGATCGAGTTGCACCCTTACGAGATGCCCCAATGCATGGACACCGGTATCGGTCCTGCTCGAACCTTCCACTATTGCCAGGTTTTCAGATAGAACCGTGGCAGCATTGCGCAGTTCTCCCTGAACAGTCCTGACTTCTGCATTTTCCTGCCAGCCATGGAAGCGGGTGCCGTCATAAGCGACGACAAGTCGATAATAAAAGCTCTCATCACCCAACAGTACGGCTCCAACTCTCGGCGATCTGAACCGTGTTCAAGGCCGCGCCCTTGAGAACCTGGTCACCCACAATCCAGAGTTGAAGTGAATCGGCGAAGGGAGCACGCAGTCGACCCACCGAAACCGGATGCGCTCCGGAAAGGGGGCCAGGAGTCGGAGGATTTCCGGGATCCTTCTCAAAAACCACACCACTTGCACTTAGCAGAGCTTCCCGGGCCTTTGTCAGTCGTTCCTGATCTTCATGGTCGAAGATCAGAGTTGCTGCCAGTGAGTGGCAACGGGCAACGGGAACCCTGACACAGGTTCCCTGTACCACCAGATCCGGTGCAGAGAGTATTTTCCGGCACTCATCGACCATTTTTCGCTCTTCCACGGTGACTCCCTCACCATCGGCATCACCGATGGCTGGAAACAGATTTCCGTGGATCGGAAATGGGAACGGTTCACCGGGAAGAAACTCACCACCGGAGGACTCCCGTTCGAGAGCATCCAGCCCCGCAATACCGGCACCGCTGACCGCCTGGTAAGTATCCACCACGAGTCGCACCGGTCCCAAATGCCAAATCGGTTTCAGGGCCATCAACAGAATGATCGTTGAGCAATTCGGGTTGGCGATGATCGCCGGCCCACTGGGAATGACTTCACCATTGACTTCAGGAACCACCAGCGGAACACCTTCATCGAGACGGAAGGCGGAGGAGTTGTCGACCACCGTCACTCCCTGCTCAACGAAGCGAGGAGCCCACTCCCTGGAGGTACTCCCTCCAGCAGCAAAGAGAGCCACATCGATTCCGGACAGATCAAGATTCGAATCGAGCCCCTGCACCGTCAGCGATTCACCACGAAAGGAAAATTGCTTCCCTGCACTGCGGGGCGAGGCGACCAACAGCGGAGGCTCTTGACCCAACGGAGAATTTTCAAGGAGGGCAAGCATCTCCTGCCCCACCACTCCCGTTGCACCGACGATGGCACTTCTCATTCGTCTTCCCCTTCACGTGAGCCGATCCAACCCATCACCGTCGGTAAAAAGACGATGAAGAGCAGGATCAGGACGATGGAAAAGATCTCCCAGAGACTGACGGCAAAGAGCATTAGTCTTGCTCTTCAACTCGGGGAGGCAGTTTCTTTTCGGAGATCTCCGCTCTGATCTGCTGCATGAAAGTATCGAGAGGAATCGCTCCCAGATCTCCGACACCCCTTTGACGCACGGAGACGGTTCCTGCTTCGGCATCTTTTCCGCCGACGATCAACAGGTAGGGGATTTTCTCTTCCGCCCCCACTTTGATCTTGGCATTGACCCGTTCATTGGAGTCATCCATGGTTGCCCGGATTCCTGAATTCTTGAGAGTCGAATAGACCAGTTGGCCATAATCCACATGCTTCTCACTGATCGGCAATACCCTGACCTGCTCAGGTGAGAGCCAGGTAGGGAATGATCCCTCGAAGTGTTCGATAAGGATTCCGACAAATCTCTCAAAACTTCCAAAGGGCGCCCGGTGAACCATCACGGGGCGATGATTTGCGTTGTCGGCTCCAGTGTAGTTGAGATCAAATCTCTCCGGCAGATTGTAATCGACCTGAACGGTACCCAACTGCCACTCTCGACCGATGGCATCCGACACCACAAAGTCAATCTTGGGTCCGTAGAAGGCCGCTTCTCCCTCTTCCTCAGAGAAGTTCACTCCCAGAGTCTCTGCCGCATCCCGGCAGGCCTGCTCAGCACGATCCCAACGGGCCGGATCACCGGTGTACTTGCTCGAATCCTTATCGCGAAGTCCGACTCGGACACGGTAGTCCTCAAGACCCAGCGCAGTGAGAACCAATTTCACCAGATCCAGACAGCCGCGAATTTCATCCGCGACCTGATCTTCTGTACAGAAGATGTGGGCATCGTCCTGGGTGAATCCACGAACACGGGTGAGTCCATTGAGTTCGCCCGACTGCTCCCAGCGGTAGACCGTTCCAAACTCTGCCAATCGAACCGGAAGGTCCCGATAGGAACGTGGCTCTGCCGCATAGATCTTGATGTGGTGCGGGCAATTCATCGGCTTGAGCATGAAGCCCTCCACCTCCCCCTCACCGATGCGACTGGAGAGCTCCGCACAGGAACAACCCTCATTGGAGAGGGCCTCCAGAAAATCACCATTGATCAACGGTGGAAACTGGCTTTCCCGGTAGTAGGGAAAATGCCCACTGGTGCGATAAAGATCGAGTTTTCCCACGTGAGGGGTGTAGACCATGTCGTAACCGGTAGCGATCAGACGTTCACGAATGAACTCTTCCAATTCACGACGGACCACTGAACCGTTGGGCTGCCAAAGGACCAGTCCCTGCCCCACCGTCTCGTCGATCTTGAATAGGTTGTGACGACGCCCCACCACTCGATGATCCCTGCGCTTGGCTTCCTCAAGACGATCAAGGTGTCGCTGAAGTTGGGCCGGGAAGGGAAATGCTGTTCCGTAAACACGGGTCAGACCATCACTGTTGGCATCTCCATGCCAGTAGGCACTGGCCACACTCATCAATTTGAAGGCACCGATTCTTCCGGTACTCGGGACATGGGGCCCTCGACAAAGATCTTCCCAGTTCTCACCGGGGTTGCCGGTCGCATACCAGGAGAGTTGATCGGAACCGGCTTCGATGGCCCTTTCGGCATTGTCGATCTTGTACTTGCTGCCTTCTCCACGCACCTTTTCCAGACCCGCTTTCAGATCCAGTTCGTAACGGGTGAAGGGGCGATCCTCTGCAATGATGGCAGACATCTCTTTTTCGATGGCGGGAAAATCTTCACTGCTGAGCGGTCGGTCTTCCGGAAAACGAATGTCGTAGTAGAATCCCTGATCCGTGGGTGGACCGTAAACCAGTTGCGCACCGGGGATCACCCGTTCGATGGCTTCCGCCATCACGTGTGCACAGGAATGCCTCACCAACTCGAGGGCTTCCGTGTCCGCTTCTTCCTTTTTGGAACCCTTGGTGATGATGCTGACATCAGAATCTCGCTCAATTGTCGCTCCGAGATCCTGCAATTCGCCATCCACCACTATTCCCAACGCCGCTTTCTGAAGGCGCTCGCCGATATCACCGGCCAACTCAAATCCAGTTACGGGTTGATCAAAGCTGCGCTGACTGCCATCCGGCAAAGTGATCGTGGGCATCGGTCATCCTCTCGTTGGGCATAATAGCGATCCTCTCATCATTTCGCCATCAGACCGGGATCTTGACCTGATAAGCGAATCGGAGACGATTCGGTAAGAAGGGAGAGGATCTTGCACAGCGATCGCTTTGACCCACGCCTGAGGGTGATCCATGCCGACATGGACGCCTTTTTTGCGGCCGTGGAAGTCCTCGATGACCCCTCCCTTCGTGGAAAACCTCTCGTCATCGGCTATCCCGGCCCACGAGGAGTCGTTTCCACCGCCTCCTACGAAGCCCGCCAATTCGGGGTTCACTCCGCCATGCCCTCCACCGAGGCTCTTCGGCGTTGCCCCGACGCGATTTGGAGATCACCCCGGGGAAAGCGATACGGAGAAGTCTCGAGGATCATCATGGAGGTCTTCCGCGAGTTCACCCCGACCATTGAACCTCTCTCCGTGGACGAAGCCTTCCTCGACATTTCAGGCTCTCTGAAACTGTTTAACGGAGCACTGGCTATCGGCGAGGGCGTTCGACGCAGAGTCCATGAAGCCACGGGTGGGCTGACTGTCAGTATCGGTATCGCCCCCAACAAGTTCCTCGCCAAGCTTGCCAGTGATCTCGATAAACCGGATGGCATGACGGTGGTCGATCCCGATGGAATACAGGAACTCCTCGATCCCCTGCCGGTAAAGAAAATTTGGGGAGTCGGCCCGCGCATGACCGAGGCTCTTCACGAAATCGGTCTGAAGACGATTCAGGATCTTCGAAAAGGAGGAGTCGATCTCCTCCAGCGTCGTTTTGGTGAAAACAGTGCACACCGCCTGTGGAATCTGGCACACGGACGGGATGGACGCGGTTTTGGTGATCGAAGTCCGGCCAAATCGATCTCGACTGAAAACACCTTCTCAAAAGATATTTCCAGAGGGCCTGCTTCTGATCGATTCCTCAGAAATTCCGCAGAGGAGATCGCCGAGTCCTTGAGAAGGGAAGGTTGGCGCACTCGCACCCTTCGGCTCAAAGTCAGAATCTCTTCCTTCGAAACCTTTACACGCAGCAAAACCCTCGACACACCGATTCAGGATGCCGCAACCCTGTATCAAACCGGATGCGAAATGCTCCGTGATGTCGACCTGAAAGGGGAAGGCATCCGTTTGCTCGGTCTGGGAGCAGCCGGCCTGGTCTCTGCAGACGAACCGGTGCAAAACTCTCTCTTCAGTGACGAAAGCGTTCCGATACGGGATGAAAAAGTCACTCGCCTGATCGATCAGGCGAGGGCAGAAACCGGTTCTCCATTACTCAAACGGGGCTCAGTGGTGGTCCCTCCCCCGGAAGCCTCCAGAGGGGGTCGCCGTGCTGCGACAGCCGATGAAGAGGAAAAACTCCGTCACTCGACAGATTCAGCGGATTCACAGGGTCTTCAGGAGGATTCTCATTCTTAAGGATTCAAAATCCCGACAACCCCAGTGACCGGCCCCTGCACATCGTTGGATCTCACGAATCTTTGGATTGGCGCACCCGTTCAACGATTTCATCGTGGATTTCCGTGGCCTCCAGACTGGCGATGCCTGTTCCCCATGACCGGACGACCACGGGCCCTTCCTCCGGATTTTCCACGGGACGACCGTGACTTCCACTGACCGCAGAGGGATCTGTCGAAATCACATCGAGCAAATTGCGGAATCCCAACTTTCGGGCCAACACCTTGCCCGCAATTTTCAGAGTTGGAAAACTCAGTTGCGGATCGACGAGCAATTCTGCCGGGTCGTAACCCGGTTTGCGATGAATATCCACAGTTCGCGCATAGTCCGGTGCCCTGCGATCATCGTTCCACCATGGGTAGGCGAACCATGCACCAGGCTCGGCAATCAGAACCAATTCTCCACTGCGTCGGTGATTCAGCCCACAATTGACCAGATCATCCCCTTCGAGAATCCGATCCACCCCATCCAGTTCGGACAAAAGCTGGCGGATTCTTTTCACATCACTGCCCTGCTGCACATAGACGTGAGCGACCTGATGATCGCAGACGGCAAAAGCCCTGCTGCGGTGAACATCCAGGAGATCACCATGGGAAGTCACCTGAACATCCAGTTCGCCGGCTTCCGCCAGGCACCGGTTGGGAAAGATGGGACGATCCACGGCCTCGATGCCATACTCGGAAAGCACCATCGCCTCCGCCCCTTTTCCACGACAACCCTCCAATAGCCTGTGGAGTTCCCGGTCGAGGTCGAGTCGTGATTGCTGTGCCTGGGAAGAGTCCGGGCCGTAACGCTGATCGTCGTAATCCAGATGAGGCAGGTAGACGAGAAGAAGATCAGGGTCCTCCTCCGAGGCGATCTTCAATGCGGAGTCGACGATCCACCGGGTCGAGGTAATCCCTGCACGGGGCCCCCAAAAATCGAAGAGGGGAAAGGTGCCCAGTTCCTGCTGCATCTTCACAGGAAGATCTGCCGGCTCACCATAGACGGAAGGAATCTTCCGACCATCTGCCGGGTATTCCGGCCGCGGAGTCAGACTCCAGCGTGCGCCACTGCCCATGTTGTACCACCAGAAAAGATTGGCGACGTTGAAGCCATCCTTTTGCAGACGATCGATGAGGGTCGGTTTCTCAACCAGAGAACGGGATTGCAACCAGAAGCGGATTTCACGGGTATCCCGATGGTACCAGCCATTGCCGACGATACCGTGCTGGGCAGGCGTCTCACCCGTGAGATAGGTGGCCTGAATTGAAGTCGTCACTGCCGGAAGAGTCGGTGTGATGGAAGAGGCGGATCCTCCATCCCTCAATGATTGAAGCGACGGCAGCACCGAGATGTCTTTTTGCCGCAGGCCCACGGCGATGGCCACCACCAATTTCAACTCAGGTCCTCATTCCGTACAGCAGTCTTCCTCGAGGTCGTCACCGGAAACGGTCGGTTCTTCATCGGCTTCGAGCGGGAACAGAGTATCGACGATGCGCCGAAAGTCGGCAGCATCCTTGGCGACTGTGATTTCAGAGCGAAAGGCTCGCGCACCGCGAACCCCTCCCAAATAGCGGGCTGCAAACTTCCTCATCAGGACCGTTCCAAAGGGATCCCCATGGAGTTCGACGAGCTGACCATGATGGCGCAGTAACTGTTCCCGTTGCTCGGCAAGTTGAGGTGGCTCCGGGACCGGTTCTCCACGCAGGGCCGCCGTAATTTCCCGAAAAACCCAGGGTGCGCTGAGACACCGACGAGCAACCATGACTCCAGCGGCTCCCGTATTTTGAAGGGTCTGCACTGCACTTTCTGCACAGCCCACATCGCCGTTGGCGATCACCGGTATCGAAACGGACTCTACCACTTCGCGAATTCGCTCGTGGTTGACCGGAATACCGTATCCATCCTTGGCAGTACGCCCATGGACCGTGATGGCAACCGCTCCTGCAGACTCTGCGGCGCGAGCGACATCACAAGCGGTGATCTGATCCGGATGCGGACCCAGACGAATCTTGGCAGTGACCGGGACTTCCCCCGCTCCACGAACGGTGGACTCGACCATCCGCGCGATCGTGGCAGGGTCCCGAAGCAAGGTCGCTCCTGCTCCCTGTTTTCCCATGATGCGTTTCTTGGGACAGCCGAAGTTCAAGTCGACGATGGAGATTCCAAGATCGACGAGGCGGCGAGCCGCCTCCTCGACCATCTCGGGCTCTCGATCCCAAAGCTGAACACCCAGTGGCTTCGGCTCGTCGACGACACCGAACAGTCTTTCCGGAGAGATCGTTCCCTTGATCCAGCCGCCGGCAGAGACCATCTCGGTATACATCAATCCACAGCCACCCAACTCCCGGACCAAACGGCGGAATACCAGATCGGTAAAGCCGGCGATCGGTGCCTGGAGAACCGGAGTCGTCAACTCAAGAGGGCCCAGTTTCAGGGGGGCCACTTTTACGGCAGCAGACCCCTCCCCTGTCCCCTTTGAAACGGGGTGGGAAGTTTCAGTGGCGACTCCTTCGTTCGCTTCCGCAGTCTGCAAATCTTTCACGGCCTGGCTTTCACTGACAGGAGATCTCTCCCCGGGGCGGGTCCGTAAAGTCAGGGCCGGACGCGCCCGCGGCAAGGGTCGATTCTTGACCCCCTCCAGATTAGCGACAACCGTCGCATCATGCCAACGGACTGCTCTCCCTCTCAGGATTCGCTGATCTTGGGGACACACAGGGAATGGGCCTCCAAAAGGTGCTCCTCCTCGATCGTGTCCCCCTCGTCAAGATCAGCAATGCTCCTGGCGACGCGCAAAAACCGAATCCAGCGGCGCATCGACCACGATTGCTCCTGCTCCCACTGTGCCAGCAACTGACGGGAAGAAGAATTCAGTTTCAACCACCGATCCCGATCTGCCCACTTCAACTTTCCATTCGGCTCCTTCGTGCCCCTGTATTCCGCCCGTTTTCGGGCACGCTCCACTCGAATGCGAATCTGGGATGACGACTCTGGAGGATCGCTGACAGATTCAGAAAACAGGGAAACCTGCCCCTGCCTCAGAGAGACATGCAGATCAAAACGATCGAGAAGAGGATCAGATAGCTTTCGCCGATATCGGTGACGATCACTGCTGCGGCAACGACACCGCCCCTCCACACCCTGCCCACAGGGACAGGGGTTCATCGCTGCGACCAACAAAAACTGTCCTGGAAAAACCATGCTTCCCGTCGCCCTGGAAAGGGTGACGACTCCCTCTTCGAGGGGTTCCCGCAAGGCCTCCAATGCGGCCAGAGAGATTTCAGGCAATTCATCCAGAAAAAGGACACCCCGGTGAGCTCTCGAAATCTCACCCGGTCGGATCGGTGCCCCTCCACCCACCAGACCAGCGACGGTGATACTGTGGTGAGGGGAGCGAAAAGGACGTTCCCCTTCCAGACTGGATAAGCCATCAACCAATTCACGAATTTGCCGTACTTCAAATCGGGCTTCCTCCGTCAATGCCGGCAACAATCCCGGAAGCCTGCGAGCCAACAGGGATTTCCCACAACCTGGTGGTCCGATCATCAACAGGGGGTGCTCCCCTGCGGCACTGATTTCCAACGCACGTCTGGCCTGTCGTTGTCCCACCACTTCGGACATGTCCACCTGTCCAGCAAGATCAGGATGCCCAGCCAGATCGACATCACCGGCAATTTCATCGATCCCCGCATGGAAATCGAATGCGGCAACTCCCTCTTTCAGTATCCGAACCACCTGTGACAACGATTCACACTCCAGAAATTGACCGAGAGATTCGAAATTGGGTGAGCAGAGTGGCTTTTGGCCACTGGGAACAAACAGTGCCGCTTCAGGGACTTCTTCCACGCACTCCTGATGACCGTTATTCCAGTGGCTCACGTTTGAATTGGATTTCAGTTCCTTGTGCAAATGACGGGCGACAGTAGCGCCGCCCCGCACCGGCCTCAAGCTTCCGTCGAGTGCCAACTCACCGAGAAAACCGTGGGGTTTGACCACTTCTGGAGCGATCTGACCACTCTCCACGAGTATTGCGAGAGCGATGGCCAGATCAAAATAGGATCCGTCCTTGGTCACCGAAGCGGGAGCCAGAT
This sequence comes from bacterium, assembly GCA_029976805.1. Lineage (GTDB taxonomy): Bacteria > Planctomycetota > UBA8108 > UBA1146 > UBA1146 > UBA12191. Next base: position 9,021 of record JAPOLY010000047.1, on the reverse strand, counting down.
GAACCACGACCCGGTATCGATCCGGAAAACGGAATCCACTGTTCTCGATCGCTGAGCGGATACGTTGACGGGACTCCCGAATCCCGGGCCCGGGCAGGCCGGTGATATGAAAAGAGCTGAGAGCAGAGACCAGATCCGCCTCCACCTCTACGGTGCGACCTGACAACCCCGTCAGATCTCCCGACAGTATTCGAAATGCCACTGATCGACTCCTTCCCCTAAAGACTTGCCCCAGCCCTCACCGACCTGCCCCGAGAGGCCCTTTCTGGTTCTCAAGGGCATTTGAGGCTATACTTCAGCCCCTCTGGAGACTCTTGACCTGCCTGTGCACGCGAACGGTCTCCGGATTGGTGGAGCGGTGAATTGCCGCTACTGGAGATTTGTGGAATGAACCCTCGTGGTTCCGGGGAAAGTCAGATCAGGAAATAGGCCGGTTCCCGACTTTCAGGGAACAATGCCCTAGGGAACAATGCCCCAGGGAACGAACCTTCAAGGAACCTCACCGTTCCTGGCGACGTTTCCATGAAGCAAGGTTTTCGACTCTCCCTCATTCCACAAACAGGTGGCAAAACCGTGCTGAACACTTGAGAGAACCTGTCCCGGTTCCGCCCAGAAGGGGGCCCATGTCACGCATTCCTTTCACGAGACCGACCGTTGCGAACCGATGGAGCACTGAATCCTCGCGCACTGCCAGTTCCCTGAACCCTGCGCAGTCCGGTTTCAGTCTCCTTCTTCTCTGCGCCTGCGTTTTCTCCCTTCTCCTCATCCCCGCAGAGGTGATGGCAGGAGCGGCGATCCCGGAATGGGATGGCAAGGTGGGCCGCATCGTCGATCGTCATGCCGGGGGTGACATGGCCAAGCTTTGGCGCGGAGCCTCGGAACTGGAGAATCTGGGAGACGATGCCATCGGCGAGATTCAGGGCCTCCTGGCCCATGAAAACACCGGGGTCATCCTGATGGGTTCCAAAGCCCTGCTCTCCCTCGGAGAAACTGATGGGGTCCGCGATGCGCTACTGAAACTGGTCAACAATGACGGACTCGATAATGAGCGTCGCAAGGCTGCGCTCTTCATGGTCGGTGAGTTCCGTGACAAAAAGACCACTGACAGTCTGCGTGCCCTGACCGAGAGTTTTTCCAGTGACGCCGAGTTGCGGATCGGATTGGGGCGAACCCTTTTCAGGGTCACCGGAGATCGCTCTGAGGCGCGAGCCCTCTTGCAACCGCTGTTGACCGTCGATGATCCTCTGGCACGAACCGGTGCCGCTCTGGCTCTGGCCGAGCTTGGCCTCATGAATGGGGATGTCAAAAGGGTTCTTCGATCCATCGAACTGGAGCCTTCACGACAGGGTGCCCTCGCACGCCTTCTGCTGGCTCAGGACAATCTTCTGCGAGCGATTGAAAATGATCGCGACGCCCTTCCTCCTGAAACAGATTCGGAAAAGTTGCAAGAGGCGGATCGTCAAATGGCTGCCGCCCAACTGGAGATCCTTGCATTGGAAAGATCCCTGCAGGAGAAAGAGCGTCAACTGGAGCGCCTCCAGAGAACCCGTGGCAGCAGTGGCAGATCCGGCAACCACCCCCTGCTCGACGAGCTGATGCAGCGAATCAGCCGCTTTTATGTCGATCCAAGCAAAGTCGACGAAGATGCGCTGATCACGGAAGCAGCCAAGGGCATGGTCTCCAGCCTGGATCCCTTCTCCTCCTTCATGGACGTGGAAGACACCAAGGATTTCTATGAGGGCATCAGCGGAGTCTACGCCGGAATCGGCGCACAGGTTCAAAAGGATCTCGATACCGACACCCTCAAGATCATCCGTCCCATCTACAAAGGCCCAGCCTATCGCGAGGGGCTGATCAGCGAGGATCTGGTCGTCGAGGTCGACGGAGTCCCGACCAAGGGCAAGGCCCTCGACGAAATCGTGCAGGGCCTGAAAGGCAATCCCGGTACACCGGTAACCCTCAAGGTCTTCCGTCGTGGCTGGAAAGAAGCCCGTGACTTTGTGGTCACCCGGGAAACGATTCAGCTCGATTCCGTGCTCTACCAAATGTTGCCCGGAGATCTGGGTTACGTCTCCCTCGCCCAGTTTGGGGATACCGCTGTCACCGAAGTCTTCCAGGCCCTCGACGACCTGGAATCCAAAGGGATGAAGGCGTTGATCCTCGATCTTCGAGGAAACCCTGGCGGTTATCTGGAATCCGCCGTCGAACTGGTGGATGAGTTCGTCGACGATACCTCGATGCCGATCGTGTCCCAGAAATCCAAGAGTGGCATCTTTGAGGATTCCGAACGTTTTGCCACGGTAGGCAAGCGGGACGAATACCCCATCGTCGTCCTCGTCAACGAATCCAGTGCCAGTGCTTCCGAGATCGTTTCGGGTGCCTTGCAGGATTTCAAGCGTGCCAAACTGATTGGACAGAAAACCTACGGTAAGGGCAGCGTGCAGCGACTGTTGCCGATGTCTCGCAGAATCCAGAATCTCCTCGGCGGAGAGTCGACCCTGCGTCTCACCGTTCAGCGCTATTACCTTCCCAGCGGTCGATCGATCCATACCGAGCGTGATTCGGACGGAAAGATCGTTGACGAAGGTGGAGTCTCCCCCGACGACGAGGTTGAGTTGGCAGAAATCCCCCTCTGGAGAGCCGAAGCCATCGGCAAGATGGTCGACGAGGAAGCCTTCAAGGAGTGGATTGATCAGCATGCTGCCGACAATGAGGAACTGATGGCACGGATCGTCCGTGAAGGAACCGAAGACAATGACCTCGAATATCCCGGTTTCTCCGAATGGATCTCCGAGTACAACGAAACCGGGATTACCGAAGAAGATGCCCGTCGCGGATTACGCAATCGCCTGCGCCGCCGTGAGGAGGATCGCCGCGGTGAACAGTTCGCATGCGACTACGTTGAGGATCTGCAACTTCAATCTGCGATCATCGATCTGTTGGGTCAATTGGGAACCGAGGTCTCGACGATCCCCCAATACAATCTGATCGAACCGGTGACAGAAGAGAAAACGGAAGAAAAGGCCGAAAGCCTTTGATCCGCTGATCAGGGAATCGTGATTCAAAAAAAGCCGCGGGAGGATCTCCTCCCGCGGCTTTTTTTGGGTCCTGATCTATTCGGGAGAGTAGCGAATCAATCCTCTTCCTTGCGGAACTTCTCGTGACCACTCTTTTTGACCGCACTGATCTTTTTTGCTTCTGCCGACGCTGCCGCTATGTCCCCCGCCAGCAGTGCACGTTCAATCTTCAACCAATGCTCAAGAGTGACAACGATCATCAGCCTGTACTCCTTCAGGCTTTCGGCACGGGCCTGGGCATCTTCCAGCTCTGCGACCCTGTCAGGAACAAGATCCTTCGACTTGAGAGTGGCAAGCTGAGCTCTCTGAACATGCTTGAGAGCGTCTTCCACCTTTTTGCCACGCAACGCCCGACGAAATGATCGTCCCGCCGATTTCATTTCTTCCATGACCTCTTCGATCTGCGCATCTCCCCCTTTTGTCTCAGCACCGCCATCCTGCAATGCGAGAAGAGAATTCCGCCCCTGAAATTCGGGAGAACCGAAAATCACCAGGGTAGTCAACAATCCCAAAATCAAAAGGGACAGCACCGATCGCCTGTTACAAACTGCATTGGGAGATGTCATTGAGGGGTCCTTTCAAAAAAAAGGAACGGTCAGGAAATCTCCCTGACCGTTCCTGTTCCGGTTTTCAGATGGTGATCAACAATACTCACGCCACGGTTTGACCAGCAACTCGTCTGTATCGCGGATCTTCCACAGGGCATCCACGAAGAGATTCGCCGCCTGAATATTGGTCAACAATCCGATGCCGTAATCGACGGTCTTGCGACGCACCAGGTATCCGCTGGTCAGGTCGTTGCGTTCCAAGCTTCGGGGAATGTTGATGACCAGATCAATCAAGCCCTTCTCGATGGCTTCGATCGCATCCATTGCGTCCGATCCTGCTTCAAACTCTTCGTCACGCATCGGCATCTTCAAGACCCGGGTCTCAATGTCGTTTTCCTTCAGGAAGTCATGGGTTCCCTTGGTCGCGTAGACAGGAATATCCAACTGCTGAAGTTTGCGTGCACTCTCAAGGAAATCGACTTTGTCCTCGATCTTTCCGGTGGTCAGGAGGATTCCCTTCTCGGGGATACTGAATCCCACGGAGAGCAGAGCCTTCAGATAAGCCTCTTCCACCTGGTCACCCAAACAGGCGACCTCACCGGTAGATGCCATTTCCACACCCAGAAGCGGGTCCGCTCCCTTGAGGCGTGAGAAGGAGAACTGGGGTGCCTTGACGCCGACAAAGTCGAACTCGAAGGCGGACTTTGCAGGTGGGTCAACTTTTTCACCGAGCATTGACCGGATCGCATAATCGATAAAGTTTTCCTTGAGGATCTTCGAGACGAAGGGGAAGGAGCGGGATGCTCGCAGGTTGCACTCGATCACCTTGATGTGATTGTCACGGGCGATGAACTGAATGTTGTACGGCCCAGTGATATTGAGTGCTTCTGCGATCAGACGGGAGATCTTCTTGATCCTGCGTGAGGTTTCCAGATAGAGCCTCTGTGAGGGGAAGACCATCGTCGCATCTCCGGAGTGCACTCCGGCATTCTCAACGTGCTCACTGATGGCGTAACAAATGACCTTGCCATCCTGAGCGACCCCATCCCATTCAATCTCCTTGGCTCCCGCAATGAACTTGGAGACCACCACGGGGTGTTCCCTAGAGACATCGGCAGCCGCTTTCAGGTAACTTTCCATCTCGGCGTCGGAGTGAGCCACACTCATGGCCGCTCCACTGAGAACATAACTGGGACGGATCAAGACCGGGTAACCACAGTTCTCCGCAAAGGACCGGGCGTCATCCACACTGGTCAACTCACGCCACTCGGGCTGGTCGATCCCCAGATCGTCGAGGAGAGAAGAAAACTTCTCACGATTTTCTGCGCGATCGATGTCCTCCACTTTGGTCCCCAATACCTTGACCCCGCGGTTGCCAAGAGGCACCGCAAGCTGGTTGGGGATCTGTCCTCCCACACTGATCACCACTCCCTGAGAGTTCTCGCGTTCAAAAATGTCGAGAACCCGCTCCAGGGTGAGTTCTTCGAAGTAGAGACGGTCACAGGAATCGTAGTCCGTCGAGACCGTCTCCGGATTGTAGTTGATCATGACCGTGCGGTGACCACTGCGTGAGAGAGCCTGCACCGCATTGACCGCACACCAGTCGAATTCTACGGAAGAACCGATCCGGTAGGCTCCGCCACCCAACACCACATAAGGAGCAGGGTCCTTGGCGACCACGTCATCTTCACTACCGTTGTAAGTCATGTAGAGGAAGTTGGTTTGTGCCGGATACTCCGCAGCCAGGGTATCAATCTGTTTGACCACCGGGCGAATCCCCAACTCTTCCCGACGATCGCGAACTTCCAGTGAGGCCGCATATCCAGGCTCGATGGGAGTCTCACGACGCACGGCGCGGGAGATCTGGTTATCACTGAAGCCCAACTCCTTGGCTCTGCGCAGCAGCTCTTCCGAAAGTGAGGCCAGATCAAACTTGCGAATCTCCTGTTGGCAACGCACCACTTCACCGACCCGCTCGATGAACCACGGAGTGATATGGGTCAACTGGTGAATGCGATCGACACTCCAGCCTTTGCGCAAGGCTTCGCCGATGGCGAAGATGCGTTCTTCGGTCGGCACGACGAGTAATTCCTCGAGGTTTTCCTCTTCGAAATGATCGCGGGCTGAAACGAGACCGTGGGCCCCTACCCCGAGCATGCGACACGCTTTTTGCATCGCTTCCTCGAAGCCGCGGCCAATGGCCATCACCTCACCGACACTTTTCATTTCACTGCCCAGGCTGGTCGAAACCCGACGGAACTTTTTCAAATCCCAGCGCGGCATCTTGATGACACAATAATCAAGAGCCGGCTCAAAGCAGGAAGCAGTCACCTGAGTAATACTGTTCGGAACGTCGATCAGGCTATAACCGAGAGCCAGTTTTGCCGCCACAAAGGCCAGCGGGTAGCCGGTTGCCTTGGAAGCCAAAGCCGATGATCGGGACAGGCGAGCATTGACCTCGATGATCCGGTACTCGTCCTTGTGTGGATGCAGTGCGAACTGCACGTTGCATTCACCCACCACTCCCAGATGCTGAATCAGGCGGATCGAAACAGAGCGCAGTCGGTGGTAATCGTGATCAGAGAGGGTCTGCGAGGGAGCCACAACGATACTTTCACCGGTGTGGATTCCCAACGCGTCGATGTTTTCCATGTTGCAGACGGTGATGCAGTTGTTCATGGCATCCCGCACCACTTCGTATTCCACTTCTTTCCAGCCTTCGAGGTATTCCTCGACCAGAATCTGCGGAACAGTGGCAAGGGCGTTCGACGCCATCTCGGTCAACTCTTTATCGTTGCGGGCAATTCCGGAGCCTTTTCCTCCGAGGGAGAATGCCGACCGGACCATCACCGGGAACGAAATCTCTTCAGCGGCCTCAAGCGCGCTTTCCAGATCTTCGCAGGCACGACTGCGCGGGGTATCCATGTTGATGGAGCGCAGCACCTCGGCGAAGAGGTGGCGGTCTTCTGTCGTGCGAATCGTGTCGAGGGGAGTTCCCAAAACCCGAACGTTGTACTTTTCGAGAATTCCGAGCTCGTCCAGCTCCACTCCACAGTTGAGTGCGGTTTGCCCACCAAATGAGAGCAACAAACCATCCGGACGCTCACGTTCAATCACGCGTTCCACGAAGTGGGGATTGACCGGCAGGAAGTAAACTTCATCCGCCAGGTCTTCACTGGTCTGGATGGTCGCAATGTTCGGGTTGACGAGGACGGTACGGATACCTTCTTCACGCAGCGCCTTGATTGCCTGCGAACCGGAGTAGTCAAACTCCCCCGCTTCACCAATCTTGAGTGCACCACTGCCCAGGATCAGAACCTTACTCGGCTTGTCGATTTCAACTTTGTCGTGGGTATGAAGGTTCATCGTGCGAACTCCAACAACAGATCAAAGAGGCCTTCGGCGTCCCGGGGGCCAGGATTGGCTTCCGGGTGGAACTGAACAGAGAAGAAGGGCTTCGACGAGTGCCGAACACCTTCGTTAGAACCATCGTTGGCATTGCGGTACCACTCCTGCCAACCGGCGGGAGCCTTTTCACCGTCGACGGCATAACCATGATTCTGACTGGTCACATAACAGCGACGACTGCCCACTTCATAGCAGGGCTGGTTTTGTCCCCGGTGACCGAAATCAAGCTTGTAGGTATCAAAACCCGCAGCCAGAGAAAGCAACTGGTTGCCGAGGCAGATCCCCATCAAAGGGCGATCCTCAGCCAAAGCACGGCGCACCATTTCAATGGTATCCCCGGTCATTTTCGGATCCCCCGGACCATTGGAAAGTAGCACCGCATCCGCCTTTTCGGCGACGAAGTCGTGATTCCAGGGAACCTGGAGCACGTCCGCACCGCGGGCGTGAAGACAGCGAATGATGCTGGTCTTGGCACCACAGTCGACGAGGACCACTCTCGGTGCTCCGTCCTTGCCACAGGAATGCAGGATCGGTTCTGAACAACTGACTTCTGCAACAACATTGTAGGATCCGGGATCATGGCATGGCTCCGAAAGAACCTGCTCACGATTGTCACTGCCCTCCAGAAGCAAACGCCCCTTGATGGTTCCGAACTGACGCAGGTGTCGGGTCAGGGCACGCACGTCGACTCCTTCAATACCCGGCACACCCTCAGAGGCGAGCCAGTCGGAAAGAGACTGGCTCGATTTCCAGTGGCTGTAATCCTGAGAAAGCCTTTGAACGATGAGGGCCTGTGCCTGAATGCGGGAAGACTCAAACCCATCCTGAATCGGATTGTTTGGATCCCTTTCCGGCACACCGTAATTTCCGGCAAGCGGATAAGTCAGAGTCAACAACTGTCCCCGATAGGAAGGGTCGGTCAGTGATTCCGGATACCCGACAAGGCCGGTGGCAAAGACCACTTCGCCGGAAATGGATTTCAGCGCGCCGAAGGCTTTGCCTTCGAAGCGAACACCATCTTCCAATTCAAGTATGGCTTTGACTGAACGACTGTCAGAAGCGACATCCCTCACTGCGGGATGTGTGTCGTGATGATTCAATGTAGGGTCCCCCAAGATACTGCCCTTCGCTGGCGATCGGTCCCGGGATCAGCCCTGTCAAGTTCCCGGAAACATCCGGTCTCTCGACCTGTTCGCCTCCCGAAAACCCATATCGGAGACGGACTCAGGCTGATCAGGAATCCAATGCAGATCCTGAGGACAAGAGTTTAGAAGCAGGATGGCCCTTGCGAAAGTCACCCGCAGATATTCGGTCAAAATTTCCAACCGAGCAGGCAGCCGCCGCGACCGCTTCTGCCCTGATCCCTTCGATGACTGAAAAGATCCGGCTCACCATGACTGCAGCGGGGATCCAGAGAGATCCGGGATCTCTCCAAGCCGGCCTGCTGCAACGTCTTGAGGAGAATCGTGGCAAGGTCGAGGGTCCCCCCGGAGATGGCCTCTGCGGATCCGGGGAGGGGTTTGACCGCCTCCATAACCTCGTGTCCCACGGGATACCGGGGTCCCCGGATCCCCGGTGAGATCATGGCCAGCAGTGATTCCGGTGGCCCCATCTGGCCGAGGAGCTGATCCAGGGCACCGGCAACAGTCCCTCTCCAGCCACAGTGGGCAATGCCCGCCCTGCGCTGATCTGGATCGACGACGGCCACCAGAGGGCAATCTGCGGTCAGAGACAGGGCGAACAGGCCGGGCCCTGGCAACACGACCACATCGTGCCCTCCGGGAATTTGACCGGGCTGGTCGAACCCCGCCCCCGCCAGTGATTCTCTGGCATGCAGGATCTGACACCCGTGAATCTGGCCCGGAACGATCACCCGTTCAGGATCAACTCCCACGGCCTGCACCAGCCTCAGTCGGTTCTCCCGTACTGAACCCGGTTCATCCCCCGTAGAGAATCCCAAATTGAGAGAATCAAAAGGAGGATCACTG
>JAPOLY010000170.1 GCA_029976805.1 bacterium | reverse complement strand
GATGAACTCCCCACCGAGGGTGATCTCGATCAGGTGCATCTGCCCCCCGGACTGCCCATTACCGATCACCAGCGAGCCGTTGTTGTTGTCTCCGGTGCGCACGTAGGCGATACCGGTACACGGCACGCCTTCGGGGAAGGGGCTGGGAATGATCGCCACGGGAGCGAAGTTGGCATCGAGGGCGTAGATCTGGCCATTCGCCGAGTCGGTGCAGTAAAAACGCGCACCGTCATCGGGAGCGGTCGGATTGATGGTGATGTCAAAGATCTCGGTAAACTCGTACGGCACATCGATGGGCACTTCCTGCTCCACCTCACCGGCTCCGATGACGAGAACACTCTCTTCGCTCGATGATGTTCCCCCCTGACGGTTGGCGACACCGACGTAGACATGGGTTCCCACAGGGGGATCCACATCGATGTAATCCCGGGCAGTCCCCGGCACCGTGACCGGAACCCCTGGCACCCCATCGGTGATGCGGGTGATCTCGAAGGTGTCCGGGTCCGTGGCCGCCGGCGAATCCCAGCTCCACTGCAAAAGCACCTCGTCAAATCCACTGGCATCGTCATCGGGAATGACGGCACTGGAGAGGGCCCCCATGGGAGCGACGTAATCCGGGATCAGGGTCGAAGGATCCTCGAGGGCATCGATGGCACTCGATCCACTCAGCAACTCATCGAGGTTGCTGTACTGGTCCCCATCAAAATCCTGACCGCCATAGAAGGAGGTCACCGGAACCGCGGTCGAGGCCGCATTGATGAAGACCTGTTCCCCGGGGAAAGTCTGCTGACTGGTGCCCGAAAGTGAAACCACACTGACGGTGCCATCGCCATTGGCATCAATCCCGCTGATCACCGAGGTGGGACTGTTACTCAAGGCGGCAATCAATCCGTATTCGATGGCGGTGGCACTGTTGGTCGCCACGGTATCCTCGATCAGAAGCAGTCCACTTCCCGATGTCGAATAGGTGGTCAACAGGGTATCGGTCCCACTGCCCTGACTGAGAACCCCCACCAACGCTTCCTCTTCTCCAGAAGCATTGGTCGGAATCGAAGCCAGTGAAAGCGCCAGACGTGCCGGAATCAGATCGGTCGATGAAATCAGCGATCCATCCGCCGCGCGATGCTCCAGACGATTTGTTGTCAGGACAAAAACACTGCCGTTGGGCCCCTGGGCCAGATCGGCGATGCCCTGCCCGGGTGCGGTCAGGCGATCGGCGACCACATTGCCGTTGGGACGCAGGCGGATCAGTCGCTCTCCTCCCGCCAGCCAGGCACTGTTGCCGGGACCG
>JAPOLY010000145.1 GCA_029976805.1 bacterium | reverse complement strand
CCGGTTTCACACCGTATCGGACGATCCTGCCGGTAGTACTCCCAGGTTTCCAGTTCCCGACGGGGTCTGGGGGGAGGCACCGGGTGCCACTGGTGAAAGACGTCATTCACGGTATAGAGATTACGCACGATGGGGCGTGGTCGCAATCGCATGGCGCGATCACGGAGGTCGCTGTCCTCACCGAGCCCCCAGCCGATGAACTTTTCGTCGAAACCGTTGATCTCTTCGAAGAGGGAACGGTCGAAAGCCATGTTAAGTCCCAGAATTTTGGGGCGGTGCCGGCGTCGAAGCAGGGTTCCCCATTTCGATTTGCGGAATCGTCTTTGCAGATCGCGGATCTGATCCTGTTCTTTCAGTGATTCATGATCCCCATTACTTACCGATTCGGCATTCAAAGAAGCGGTTGCCGCTTCGGTGAGTCGGTAGGCGCCGGCGACATGAAAACTGCGGGAGCAGTGATGATCGATGTGAGTACCAACAAAACTGGTTGGGGGGATACAGTCCCCATCCGTGAAGATCAGCAACTCTGATTCAGGGCAGTGTCTCACGGCTTCATTGAGAATGATGTTTTTGCGAAAGCCCCGGTCTTCATGCCAGACGTGGTCCGTTTTAATTCCCCCTGCATTCAACTCCTCCAGGATCGGATCGATCTCTTCTTTGAGATCGGCGGTGGATCCGTCGTCCGCGATGATGAGCCGAAAATCCCTGCAGTCCTGTCGCAGGTATCCCAGTAAAGACAGCCGCAGGGCTGGCGCATTGTTGTAGGCAGAGATGATGACCGCAGCAGAGGACAACAGAACTTCACTTTCAGGCTTGGAGAACGGGTCAGTGGTTCAGGTCCGGAGATGATAGTGGAATTCAGGGTGAGCCGAAAAGGGGATGAGACCATCTCCCGGTGCGACCCGAGAGACGATAACCTGACAGACAGGGGGAGGAGGACCTTTGGCACCGGACAGCGAAATCGTCTGCCAGCTCAAACAGCAGATTATCGATTCCTGGCATGACCACGACGGGGGTACCCCGGCCGAGGCGGCGCGCCACTATGCTGAAGAAGCCCGACTGAATCCTCTGTTTGACGATTCAGGGGCCCTCGAGGGAGAAGAGCAGATCCGAGCCTGGTTCGAATTTCAGAGGCAGAAGTTCTCCACGGAAGACCGGTGGGATTTTCAGCATCGGGTCATCGGTTTCCGGTTTCAACTGCAAGGGCAGTGGGTGAAGTCTCAGCAGCAGCTATTGACGACGGGTCAAAAAAGGCAAGAGGATGGAAAGATCCGCACCTTCATGGTGCCGGGACACGGGAGTGATGTCTGGATCTCCATCGATGGCGCGTGGAAGATCCTGTCCCGAAGCATCGAAATTGATTTCGCTTTCTATCGGGATCCCGCCTTGATGAATCCCCTCGGGTTTTTGAAGAATTCAAATGACAAATAGGAGGAGCGCTGATGGATACCGCTCGAGCACAAGACGTCTGTGATATCGAACACCTTCTGACGGAATATTGTCACCGTGTGGATCGGGGTTCTGCAGCGGAAGTGGCGGAACTCTTCACCGAAGACGCCACCCTCGTTCCCGAATTTGATGGGGATTATGAAGTGAAGGGTGATTCAGAGATTCAGCGTTTCTTTGATCACTACCACACCCATTTTCGCGCCAACGTTCGTCACCTCCAGCATATGACCACCACCTCCAGGATTCAGGTCAGTGCAGGGGTGGCATCCGCTCACAGTTATCTGCTGGCCACATTTGTAGACGGTGAATCCGGGGCAGCGATGACTGTGACGGGAACTTATATCGATGGGCTGAAGAAGGAGGGGCAGGGCTGGAAGTTCCTGCGGCGGGCGATTCGGGTGCACTTCGTCACTTCCAATACCGAGGTCGTCGAGCAGTTGGAGCCGATGGGTTTTGATCCGGAGGCGGGCCCGGAAGGCAATAATTGACCGATATTGCCCGAATCTGACACTTTCTGACTGGTATTCAAAAACGGAACATGGATTCCTGAGGACACAGGCCGGATAATAAATGATCACGATTATTCCGCCGGTCCGGTTTTTTGTGTCCGATCCGCGGTCGGTTTCGTGATTCTGTATTAAACCGTCTTCTGCCCAGCAGCGGGGCTCGCTGTCTGGCCAGATTCTTTTATCCCTGTTGGGGAGTATCTCAGGAGGATCTTCATGAAGCCGTTCTGTACATGGTTCATGTGTGTCGTTGGACTTTGCTTGTCTTTGAGCACCCCCAGTCTGACATTTGCCCAGGAGTTGCCGGTGCCCGCTCTTCTCGAGGAGGGTCACCTTTACCTGCAAGCGGAGACAGTAAACACCGCTCGTGAGGCAAACTTGCTGGAAGACCCGGACACACTTTCGCAAACGGATCGGGTGCGTGTTCTCGTACTGGACCGCCCTCTCGATCTCCGTCTCAAGGCTGAACTGCAGAAAGTGGGCGTCGAGCTGCTCGACTATCTGCCCCGACACTCCTTTACCGTTCGCCTCAAGGGAGTAGACGGTGCTGAGCTCTCT
>JAPOLY010000088.1 GCA_029976805.1 bacterium | reverse complement strand
CTCCGAACTGATGGCCCTCGCCGATCAGTACATGATCAGCGGTTTGATGGGAGTTCCCGTCGAATACTCGATGAACTCATAAAACAGAATCAGATTTTGACAGCCTTGGGACAGTACAAGGAGCAGTGATGAAAAAGAACCTTCGAAACTTCAGTACCCTGTGCATGGGTCTTCTGCTGCTGGCAGCCGCACCGCTGTTGCCGGCACAGGATCCGGTATGGGAGTTATCGGTGAGTGCACCTGCAGAGGTCTACTACAACCCGGATGCACCGACCGCCGCCGGTTTTGATGCCTCGGTCTCCCTTTGGGAAGCACAGACTTCGGGAGGTGGCACCGGTGCCCCATCCGATGTGCAGGGATACTCCTTTGGAGTGGCCCATGACCCGGCATTGATGTCGGCCACCGCTGCTCAGGTGACGACGACTTCCCCGGCCGGAGCTGAGCCGGACTTCATCGATATCGGTCTTTACAGCGATGGCTTTTCTGCCGGAGTGGTCTTCAGTTTTGTCGGTAACTGGTTTGTCAATTACGACACACCCACTGAGTTGGCGACCGCCAGTTACAGTCTGGTGGAAGGCCCCTTGTCCGGTGCTTCTGCTCCTACACAGGCCACGATTCAGAAATCCGATAGCCTGGGACAGCCGCCGGTGGTTTCGGTGGTGGTCGTCGATGGTGCTTCGATTCCTTTGCCCGATGTTCCTGCAAACCTGTCACTGATTCCCTTCACCCCTGAGTTCCAGTTGTCCGCCGGCGCACCGTCGACGGTCTACTACCCGGAAGCGAACCCCGCTTCGGAAACCTTCAGTGCAACCATCAACCTCCAGGAGGTTCTGCTTCCCGGTGGAGGAACCGGAGAGTACTCGGCAGTGCAGGGAGGCTCCTTCGGGATCGGTCATGACTCGACCTTGATGGAAGCCACCGCCCTGACGGTTCTGGTGACGTCTGATGCGGGAGTGGCTCCCGATTTTGCTGAGGTGGGTCTTGAGACCAATGGAGCAACGCTCGGTCTGGTTTTCAGCTTCACCGGCCTGTGGACCCTGACCTTTGAAACGCCGACCGCATTGGCACAGATTGATTACCAGTTGCTGGCTGGCGCACTTGCCGGAAATACGGCGCCCACCCTGACCACCCTGAGTTTCGGAGCCTCTGTTGGCGTTCCCCCTGTTGAGAATGTGGTGGTGGTTGGCGGCGCCTCCGTGGCAGCGGTGGAGCAGGATGCCTCCCTTGAACTGGTTCCCTTCACCGGATCCCGTTTCATTCGTGGAGATGCCACTCAGGATGCGAATCTTGATCTGGCGGATGGGATCGGTGTTCTTTCCTACCTGTTCCTGGGCGAGCCAACCACATGTCTGAAAGCCATGGATATGGACCAATCGAATCACGTGTCCATCTCGGATGGTGTTCAGGTGCTTTGCAGCCTCTTCTGTGAGGGAAGTCCGGCTCCTTCAGGGCCTTACCCCGATTGTGGCGTCGATCTCGACAGCACCCTCACTTGTGAGAGTTTCAACGCCTGCCCCTGAGGTTTTTCGAGAATGAACAGAGGTGCCCCGGATCGTCTTGCTCTACGCAGGTTGATCCGGGGCACTGTTTTGCCTGCCTTGTTGTTCCCCGGTGATGAATCTTTATGCTATGGAATGCCCCGCCTCCATCCTTTGGCAGGGGGGCGCTGTTGAAGGCAAATGGGAAGAGACAAGCCCGTGGATGCACCTCGCTTTGAACGTTATTCGTCGGTCCCGCTCTTTGAAGGCTTGCAGCCTGAAGAGATCGGTGCGCTGTTGGGTTATTCGGAGCAGGTGGAAGTGGAACCGGGAGCGGTGGTCATCCAGGAGGGTGCCGAGCCGACCGATTTCTATGTGATCGCAGAGGGTGTTCTCGATGTGGTACTGACGGATCAGGTAGAGGAAGCGAAGGTCCTCGCCCGTCTTTCGGACCTCAGTTGTTTCGGTGAGATGGGGCTGGTTTCTGATGAGCCCCACAGCGCGAGTGTGATCGCTGTTGAATCGAGTCGATTGCGCAAGTTCAGTATCGCCCGCATGAAGGAACTCCTCGATATGGAAGATCGTACGGTCTACCGCATGGTTCTGGGGCTGGCACGCCTGATCGCCCACCGTCTGCAAATGAGTGATGAGAGAAGGGTCGGCTAGCTTGAAGGTTCAACTACTGCCCTCGACTGTCGGAGTTGCAGCCGAGCATCAGTTGCTCAGTTCTTATCTGATCGATGAGACCCTTTGTCTGGATGTCGGTTCACTGGGATTCCACAGCAATCTGGACCTCCAGTTGGGAGTGAAGTACCTCTTCATCACCCACTGCCACAGTGATCACCTTGCGAGTCTGCCCATCTTCCTCGACGCCCATTTTGGTGAGGGTGCGGATGAACCGGTGCCGGTGGTGATTCATGCGGAAGAATCGACCGCCCGGGCGATTCGTGAGGATGTTCTCAACGATCGACACTGGCCTGACTTCTTCCGCATCAATGATGAGCAGGGGATGGGTCTCCTCGAGATGCATATCCTTGAGGAGGAAAAACCGGTGTCAGTGGGGGATTACCGCATCACTCCGGTTCGCGTCGATCATATCGTCGACACTCTGGCATTTATCGTTGAGAAGGATGGAGCCGCTTTCGCGCTCGTCACCGATACGGGACCCTCTGACAGGATTTGGGAAGTCTGCGAAAAGATCCCCGGTCTGTCCCTGGTGATTCTCGAGTTGTCCTTCCCCGACCGCATGCAATGGTTGGCGGAGATCTCGAAACACCTCACAACGAGTGATTTTGTCCAGGAACGCAGCAAACTGCCGCAGGCGGATGACTGCCGATTCCTTGCTGTGCACCTGAAACCCAATCAGTTTGCCGAGATCAAATCCCAATTGGAAAGTCACCAATTGCCCGGGGTCGATGTGATGGTTCCCGGACACAACTACGAAGTTTGATTCAAACCTTCTCAGGAGGTACCCGTGGATCCCAATCGTCGCCACTTCATGCTCACCGCCGCTCTGGGAGCGGCTGCCGCAACGACTTCTTCTGTCCAGGCGGGTCAGGACGCAGAAGAAACCGGTACCTTGCCGTGGGGCAAGACCCGTTTCGCCGTCAACATCGAGATGTGGGGACTCGGAGGTGGCCCGGCACAGAATCGCATCCGTGCCGCTGCCAAGTTGGGTTATCCCGCCGTCGAGTTTTGGCCGTGGCGCAACAAGGATCTGGAACAGATCCGCATCGCCTGTGAAGAGACCGGCATCGAGGTCGCCCAGTTCACGGCCTGGCCCTTTACCCCGGGAATGAATGATCCCAAAAATCACGATCGCATCGGCAAGGAGATTGCCGAATCCATCGCAGCGGCGAAGAAGATCGGTGCCCGCAAAATGACGGTCATCGCCGGCAACGATCAGCCGGGAATGACCCAGGAACAGATGCATGAAAACGTCATCACTGGCCTCAAAAAGTGGGCGCCGATGGCGGAGGACGCGGGCGTGATGCTGATCCTCGAGCCGATGAATATCCGCGTCGACCACAAGGGACACTGTCTCTATGGCAGTCCTGAAGCGGTGCGGATCTGTCGCGAGGTCGGTTCGCCGATGGTCAAGATCAACTGGGATCTGTATCACATGCAGATCACCGAAGGAGATCTGTGTCGCCGCATGCGCGAGGGTTGGGATCAGGTCGGCTATCTGCAGCTGGCGGACAATCCTGGGCGTCGCGAACCGGGAACCGGAGAGATCGATTATTCCCGTGTCTTCAAGGAGGCGTGGGATCTCGGCTATCGCGATTTCATCGGGCTCGAATGCTCTCCCACCGATGGCAATGCCGAGCGTGCCACCGAACGGGTCAAGGCTGCCGACGCCGCCTGGTAGGTTTCAGGGTTTCTGGAACTCCTTGATAAAGGATTTCAGCGCCTCCAGTGCGGGGCCTCTTCTGCGACTGTCGTTGTGGCGACCTCCGGGAATTTCCACAAGGGTCGTGACGTCGTTCGCAATCTCTTTCAGCTGACGACTGTGTGAGATGGGAACGATGCGGTCCGCGTCGCCGTGAAGAATGAGGGTCGGCGCGATGACTTCCGGAAGACGCTTTTGATTGTCGAGCTTTTGAAGAATCAGCGGTGAGAACCATCCCAGACCCATCTCTTCCGCCATCGCTTTCGCAGAGAGCAGCGGTGAATCGAGGATCAGGCCAAATGTCGGTGATCTGCGTAAGTAGCAGTCGTGAATGGCGGCCACGGTCCCCAGACTGCGGCCGTAAAGGATGATTCTTTTGGGGTGGATATTTTTGGGGTGGATATTCTGGGCGTGGGCCACCGCCTCTTGGGTATCCCAGAAGATCTTTTCCTCACTGGGAGGCCCTCCCGTGGATTTGCCATAACCCCGATAGTCAAAGAGGAGGACGGGCCAGCCCATCTCCTGGAAGTGCTTGGCCATGGCGAAGCGGTGAGAGATGTTTCCGCCATTGCCATGGCAATAGACGATGGTGAAATTCGCATCGGGAACGGGAAACCAGGCAGCGGAAATGTGTTCGCCGATGGTCATTTCGGTCGCGGTGTCGGGAAGTTCGGCGACCCACTCTGAAGTGGGAGCGAAGGTCATGCGCTGTTCGAAATTCCACAACAGCACCCTCAACAGGACGAGGAATCCGAGGAGGAGCAGCCACCGAAGGCGGGTGTCTTTCAGGTATTTAAACAAGCCGGCCTCCAGAGTGTCCACGTTTTGCCAATTTGGATCATCCCCCACAGGGAAACGGATCGGGGATCTGCTAGACTCATGGTTTGATGAGATGGACCTGTCACAGGACTTCAGCATACCTTCGAAAGCGGGATGTGATATGCCCAAACTACTCTACAGCCTGTTGATCTTTGCGCTCACTCTGTTGCCGATCAGTACGTGGGGACAGGGGGGACTTCTCGATGAACTCGAGGAAGAGGTTCCCTGCTCGGCACAATTGCTCGCGGAGGTTTCTGCTTTTCAGCCGGGAGTTCCCTTCGAGATCGGAGTCTGGGTCGAGCCGCTTCCCGGTTGGCATGGCTATTGGCACTCTCCAAGGGATGGGGGAGATCCCCCGGAGGTCTTTTGGGATTTGCCTGAGGGCTGGAAAATTTCACCGGCCCGGTTTCCTGCGCCGGTACGGATGGTCGAGCCGGGGGACCTGATCGCTTACGGCTACAAAAAACCTTTCATGCTGCTGTACACGGCGACGCCACCTGACGAACTGCAAGAGGGTCAGAGCACGATTCACCTCTCCGGAAGTGTGACCTGGCAAGTCTGCAAGACGACCTGTCTCTACGGTGAGAGCGACATCCGTCTGAAGCTGGAGGCGGCCTCACAGCCGGTGATCAACCAGGAGTCGAGCAAGCGGATCCAGGGCTGGACCTCCTCGATTCCGCTGAAGAAAACACCGAAAGGCTTCCTGGTGGAGCAGGAGTGGATCCCGGCGAAGGAAAAGGGCTCCATCGCTGGCCAATGGGTGATTCGCTGGGCCAGAAAAGGGGACGACCGCCGGCCTGCGATCCCGGTTCGGTGGCAAGTCTTTCCCCATTCACTGGTTGCGGGGATTCTGGACGAGGCCAAACCGGAGCGCTGGGTTCCGGACCCAAGCATCCACAAAGGGCTGGCGGTCGGAAATCAGGTCACAATTGTGGTGCGAGACGTCGGAGAGGGCTTCCATTCCGGGCTCTTGGGTGCCACGATGGTTCCCAGTCCGGGGAAGGCGAAAGGGCCTGTCTCCGGTTTCCCGGCGTTCGAGTGCCGGGGGAAAGCGGCGGATCCGGAAAAACGGTAATGGACCGACCGGAGTATTGCCGAAGTTGACCGATTCAAATGAGTAAGGAGGCTCCATGAAGCCGTTAATGACACTGCTGGCCCTGATTTTGGTTCTTTCGCCGCCGCTGTTTTCGGCGGACGACCACAACCACGATGGTTGCGAGAACTGCACCTGTGGTCAGAAAAGCGAAGACATCAAATCCAGCGCCTCGGATGAACAGGGAAAGTTCAACTTCTCCCTCAAGGACCTCGATGGCAAGCTCCACGACTCCGCCAAGATGAAGGACAAGATCATCGTTCTTGAATGGACCGAGAATGGCTGCCCTGCAGTCAAGCCGCTTTACAAGGCAAACAAGGTTCAGAAGGCCGCTGCTACTCTCAAGGAAAAGGGTGTGCACTGGTTCTCTGTCTGCTCCACCCACTACAACACTGTGGCAGGGCTGAAGAAGTTCAAGGAAGCCAACAAGGTTGAGCACAAGATCCTTCAGGACTTCGATGGCAAGTTCGGCAAGAAGATCGGTGCCAAGCGAACCCCTCACGTGTTCGTGATCAAGAATGGCGAGATTCTTTACCAGGGTGCTTTCGACGATCGTCGCTCCGGTGAAAACTACGTCATAAAGGCCGTGGAGGAGATTCTCGCCGGCAAAGAGGTCTCGACCCCGAGAACCCGGGCGTATGGCTGAAGTATCAAGTTCAAGAAGTCGTAGTTGACGACTTCAAATCGGTCTGAATGACCACGCAGGAGCCCGGAAGGTGACCCTTCCGGGCTCCTGCTTTTTTTGGGGCAGGATCCGGAAACTGTTCCCTGATTCGGTTCCGACCTGAATCCTCGACAGGGTACTCATGAGCCATTGACTAGGGTAAAACGCCATTTCCCTGTAAAATGCAAGATCATACCCACTCTTCGAGGAGCCTCTGTGAACCCCAAGAATCTAGTGATCGTCGCCCTGATTCTGGTCGGCGTCTTTTCTGTTGCCTTCATTCTGTTGCCTTCCGGGCCCGATATGCCCGGAGTGGGGAATGAATATGGCGACTCCTACGGTGGAGGTGATTTCTCCGGAGTGGGTGGCTCTTCCGGCAAGGGAGAATCGGGTTCCTCTGTTACCGCAAACGGCCGTAGTGGAAGAGTCGGCGATGGATCCTTTGGCGATTCGAGTTCTGGCTCAGGTCTCGATCGAAACGGGGGCCAGGGAATCGGTGATCGTCCGGGACTGAACCGCGGTCAGGGCAATGGGCGCAATGGAAACTCCTCCAGAGGAAACGGCTCAGATCTCAATGGAGGCAATGGCCGAAACGGCTCCAACCAGGGCAACAACTCCTCGCGAAACGGCAATAATCGCGGACGATCATCGAGCAATGATGAAAATCGATCGGGAGCGGATTCGGAAGAACGGGTTCGCGTCGGTGGAATGATCTGGGAAGAGTCGGAAAACTCTGCCCTGACCGGTGTCAGCGGACAGTTGGAAGTGGGGATCGATAATCGATCTTTGGCAGTCAATGTCTCCAATGGATCCTTCGCTTTCGAAGCTCCCGCCAGCGCCATGATCCGCTTTTACAGTGCGGTCCTCGACGACAGGCCAGCACGGGTGATCGCACCCTCGACCCCTGTTCTCGCCCAATCCTCCGGAGCGGTTCGGGTTTTTATTCGATATGACGCTCTCGCGACCCTCAATGTGCTTTCTGCAGAAACCGGTCAGCCCCTGACAGGTATCGAGGTTGTCAGGCTGCAGGACTTTCATCGCAGCACACTGGAGCACCCCGGTTGGGCCCTTCCTGCGGACTACCGTCTCGAAGAAAGTCAGTCCCCCGTTTCCCTGGATGGACGGCTGGGGATGATTGGCTCAGCAGTGGTCTTGCACGTCAGGGCTGCCGGACATGAATGGAAGCGTTTGACCGTCGACCTGGTCGCCGGTGGTGAGCGGGATGTGTTGCTGTTTCCAGCGGCGGATTTGAATTTGGTTCTCGATGGTGCCATTTACCGGAATGACATCAAATTGCGCATTCGCCCGCCTGAATCCTTCGGGATGCCGTACATGGAGATGCCGATCGAGGGAATCTCTTCCCATATGATTCAGGGATTACTGAGCGGAACGTGGAATGCCTCTCTGGAGTCAGGTCACTGGAATCTGAATCCCACTGTTTACGCCGAAACCCTCTTTGAAGTGCAGCTCAATGAGCAGAATGTGCTGTCGATGACGGTTCCCGATGACGACGAAGATCGTTCGGAACTGGCAGGAACAGTTTTCGTTCCCGATGGCTGGTACCTCGATAATTTCAGTGTGCGTATACGACCGACCGGTGCAGGGAGTGACCCTGTCAATGACACCCTGACCCTGCCCAGTGCAGAGATGGGGGTCGAGGAAATCGGCGGCGGACTTCTCTACACTTGGGGACCTGTCATGGTGAAGTATGGTTCCTATGGAATCCTCGTGTTGCCTGTGGGTGTCGGAGATCTCTTCGAGGTGGGTGAAGAGGGTGTCCTCAACGCTGATATCGAGCTGCCTTCCCCCGTCGATGTTCAGGTGACCACTTTGATTGAAGGTACAGCTGGAGAATTGGCAACACCCGGGTTGATTCGTTGGGCTCCGGTTCGTCCGCAGGGAGTGCCCGGGGCGGGGGCTGTGCCAATCCCTTCCATCGACGATGGCCTCTTCGAGTTTCAGGCGCCGGTGGGTGACGTGATCATCTCGGTGTCAGATCAGGCTTACGTACCGAGGCACAAACAGGTCACCGTGACTTTTGATGGTGAGAACCAATTTGAAATCGAACTGAAACCCGCGATGGGGATGTCATTGCTTCTCGACAACAACGGAACCTCGATCCCCTGGGATATCAGTTGGCACCCACTGGTTGAACCGCGTGAAAAGATTTTGACACGGGGAAGAACGGGCAGTGGCTATCGGATACTGGTCAAGGAAGAGGGCGAGTACATCGTTGAACTTCCAGAGATGGATGGGTTCTATCCTGTGGATCCCTTCCCGGTGATGTGTGTCCCCGGGGAAGTTCTGGAAGTGGTGATTCCCCTCGAGGCCGAGTAACGACCTCAAGGGGAATCTGTTCCGCCCAAGCGAGAATTCAGGAGTGGGAACCGTCACAGAAGGGTGCACCACCTGTTTTCTTGCAGGCACACAGGGCGACCTTTTTTGTTTCAGTCACCTCAAAGACGACCGGCGCCATGCCGCTGCCCGAGTGGCTACCATCGCAAAAGGGATGCTTGGACGAATGTCCACAGGAGCACCAGGCGTATTTACCCGGTTCCAGCTCGATGACGTCGGGTGCGTTGTTGACTGATTTTCTTTCCATGCGTCTCTCCCCTTTCAGCGAATCTTACGATTCAGTGCG
>JAPOLY010000005.1 GCA_029976805.1 bacterium | reverse complement strand
GGCTCAGGTGCATCATGATCCCCATGCTCCCTGGTCCTTTGGTGTTCAGCACGAAACCAACGATTCTCGACTCTGTGATATCAGTCAGTGTGACATCGTCGATGCGGTCTCCGCCTTGCCCTACTTTGATTTTCCCCGCCAGTCCAAAGTGGTGATCACTGTCAGTTCCAAGCAGTTCGGAGCGGCAACCATCTGGTCTCTGGTGATGATTCGCAGGGATTTCTGGGAGCAGGCCAATCCTCTCAAAGGGTACCTGGACCTTCAGCGCTACCGCGATTTTGCCATGATCAGCGAAACACCCTGCACGCCTTCGATCTCCGCTCTCTTTTCACTGGAAGAGAAACTGAGGGGATTCGACCTCAAGAGATTTCGCGATCGTATCAACGACCGATACCAACGATTGAGTGAGGCCATTGTCCATGTGGGAGGGGATGTCAAGGGCGGGAGGCCTGTATTGACCTTTCGTCTTCCTCAGCCCATCGAAATCGGAACCAACCAGTTTTGGTGTCCTCCGGGTAGCGAAGGATGGATGCAGGCCTTTATGTGGTCCGGTTCGGATTCGGAGGTGGAAGAAATGCACGAGGCCATATCAAAGCTCAAGAAAGGCCAGATCTGAAGGCGTGTTGTCCGTAAAAAAAGAGGGCGCTTTACTCGTTATGTAAAGCGCCCTCTTTTGCTGCAACTGTTTGAATCTAGGGCAGGATCTCCGGAATGATTCTTTCCAGTCTCTGCTCGATGGCCGGCAGGGCCATCTCCTCTGTCAGCGCACGCTGGCGGGCCGTGATCACCAGGGTGTTCTTGATGCGCACCGTGTTGCTCAGGGATTCGTAAGACTGTTTGACCTTGGAGCGGGTGACGGCGCGTCCGGCGGCGACGGTGTTGTCTCCGTGAATGCTGGCAGTGGCGGTCCCCCCGCCACGGCGAGACTGATCATCGAGCTCCTTGCTGACGGTTCCGCCGACCGTTTCGTCGATGCGGGTCTCGATGATCATCGTGAACGCTTCGCTGCGGGTTTTGCGATCCAGGAGTTCACCCAGGGCGGAACCGATCATGGCTCCCGCAATGGTGGCATTGTCCCGCGTCGAATCGCTGTCGTTTTTTGTCTGGTTGCGGGCGACGGCGGCACCGGCGAGGCCGCCGACCAACTGACCCATCTTGCTGGAGTCGTTGGGCAGGTTTTCATTGCGGCCCCAGAACTTGACGACAGCGGTCAGGTCGTAGAGAGCCTCACCGGGATCGCGGGTCACACGCCAGCCATCCTCTTCGACACGTGCGGCCAGAAGGGCGCGCAGGCGCCGGGTATCGAGATCGATTCCGGAAGGATTGCGAACCTGAAGACTGATGACCCGGTCGTCACCTCCAGGTCTTTCGCTGACGAACTCGGGGACGCCGTCGACCCATTCCGCCTTGACGACCATCTCTTTGTAGCGTTCGCTGCCACCGGAGGTGCTGACGCAGCCGCTGGTCAAAATCACGAGACCGAGGAACAGATACGTCCACGAGAGGGGTGTGATTCTGGTACTTGCGGGTTTGGTGCTGGTCATGGGAAAACTCCTTTAATTTTGATCTTTGGCGGCGCCGGGACCTTCATTCAGAAAGGGTAACGCTTTAACCATCGGGATATTCACCCCGAATCGGACAAAAATCCAAAAAAAAAAGGCCTGCCCCGGGGGGCAGACCTTTTGCGAGGTGTGGGCAATGGAAAGGGTTCAATTCCGTTTCAGGGGCGGACACGCCACTTTTCGGCGTTCCTTGCTGAAGATGAAATCGGATCGGGTCTGGTCCTTGTTGTGACAGACCAGGCAGGAGGTCTCCTTGACCTTTCCCCAGGGGTGACTGGCAGGGTCCTGAGGGTGGTTGGGGTTGAGACCGTGGCAGTTTTCGCACTGGACGTCCTTGTAGGGCTCAGCATCTTCGGGAGCGATAAAGGCTTGTCCATAGCCAAGGACATGGCAGGCGATGCAATCCTGTCGCCACTGATCCCCGGTTTCGACAAGACTGGCAAAGGCATCCGCATGGGTGGTGCCCTTCCAGAACTCAGTCTGTTCCACGTGACACATGGCACAGGTACTGGCAGTCAGGTACTTGCCTTTGTGAGGCAAGTCCGGCAACTCCTCCGTATTGACGAAGGAGGCACCTTTGCGGAATGCCTCGACGAGAGTCAGGATGTCAGGGTCTTCCAGAAGGTGCGGCTCCATCGAGGCCCGTTCGTACCAATAGGTGGAACGGCCGGCAGGTGGGGCACTGTCGTAGGAGAGGGAGACCATCGGTCGCCCATTTTCGATCCAGTCGATATCGAGAGTTCCCAGGCGGGCTCCCTGTGCATCGGTTCTGACCAGCAGGGTTTCGCCAACCTGCTCCATGCTCAGTTCTTCGTCGATCCAGATCTTGTGATTACCCAGTTCGATGAAAGGGTCAACGATCAGGTCGATACCGGCCACTTCTGAAGCAATCTGTCGATTGGTTTCGGTGGAGTTGGCAGAGAGAAGGATCAGAAGATCACACTTTTCACGCAAATCCGGAACCAGGGATTTGGCCTCTTCGAGAGCGGAGGTCAACAGAAGTGGACGCTCCGGGTTGGCTCGGGTCAGGTAGTACTCGGGAATCGTATCGATCGTCAGTCCGACGACACCGACCTTGAGACCATCGCAATCGAGGATGGTCGTGGGATCGAAAACCCGCTCGTTGCTGTCCTTGAAGCGCATGTTGGCGGAGAGAAAGGGGAAGCGCGCCATCTTCTGGTATTCCCGCAACTTCTCGAGGCCCATGGTGATGTCATGGTGCCCGACCAGCATCGCCTGGTAGCCCATGCGATTGTAGGACTCGACGATCAACTTGGCTTTTTCGTGAAGCTGTTTCTTTTCGAAATCCTTGGCTTTGCCGTCTTCGGGACCAAAAAGAGTATTTCCGCCATCGAGCAGGCACAGAGTGTCGTGATGGAAACGTGCTTGCTTGATGTATGACGCTCTTCGGGTCAAAGAGCCCTGGCGGACTTTTTTACGCTTGCAACCGCACACATCGATATAGCCGACGTTGTTGACGGAGTAGACCAGAAACAGATCTGAAGAATCACCATCTCCTGCAGTTTCGGGAGAAGACTGTTTATCGTCGAAAGAAACCATTTCGACAGACCTCTCAGCCACCGCAGAAGTCTGGTCGCCGAGAATGGCGGGGAGGACCAGCAGTGCGAGAAGGGCAATCGTGAGCCATTGCGGGGCAGTTCTCAGGAACTTGGCTTTCATCTTTTCTCTTTCCACAGGTTCTTCGTTCATGGGGTCAATTTCTTTTCAGGGGTGGGCATGCAATCTTGGGCATGGCCACCGCAGGATCAAATTCGACACGGGTTTCAGCCGGATTGTGACAAGCCCAGCAACGATCGGCGTCCACCTTGTCCCAGGGGAAGGCCTTCGGCTGGACCGGATGCCGCGGGTTGTTCCCGTGGCAGCTCTCGCACTGGACGTCTTTCCAGCGACCCGGCTCATGGGCATCAATGAAGGTTTCTCCATATCCGGTCACATGGCAAGGCATGCAGTCGTAGCGGAATTGATCACCGGTCTCGACCAGTGTCTGGTAGGCATCCGCATGAGACGTCCCTTTCCAGAAAGCCGCCTGTTGCGGATGGCAACCCGCACAAGTGGTCGCACCCAGAAAGTGGGGGACGGGGGAGAACTCGAGAGCTTCATCGCTGCTTTTTTGGTAACGGGTCGAGCGGACAAACGCCTGCACCAACATTTCCATTTGGGGGTGCCGTCCGATGTGTGGAGCAAGTGCTGCGACCGATAGGTCGGCGACGTTGCTTCCTGCGGGTGTTTCCTCGTCCCAGATGTCATGCCACTTCTGGCCCTGGGATCGGAACCAGAGATCAGCTCTGGCAAATTCGGAACCCTGACCACTGGGCTTGAGGAGAACCGTTCCCTCATGAAGACCGGTTTTGATGTCCTCGGTGATCCAGGTGATTTCTGTCCGGTCATGGGAGTGGGGTTCGACGATGACGTCAATTCCCGGAACCTCCGCTGCGAGTCGATCCACATCCCGACGATCGATATGACCGAGGACGACACACAGATCAAACTTTCCTCTGGATTGGTCGATCTCTTTTTTGATCGCTTCGTAGGGATCGGTAAATTGTGCGTCTGGACAATGTTTGCCGATAAAACGCTCGTTGGGGATCTGGATGGCACCAACCAGAAGAACTTTACGACCCTGACTATCGACAATGGTGCTTCCCCCAAAGGGGCGTGTTCCATCCTTGAGGGTCATGTTGGCACAGAGGAGTGGAAATTTGAGTTCCTTCGCCAACTCGAGAAGGCGATCGAGACCCAAAGCCATATCGTGCTCACCCAGGCAGACCGCTGCGGTTCCAAAGCGGTTGTAGGCATCGATGAGCAATTTGGCTTTTTCGTCCATTTGTTTCATGACCAGTGGATTGGAGCGCAACTTGTTGAGGTGAAAGAGCCAGTCTCCACCGTCAACGATGCACGGTTCGATGCCCTGGGCTTTCAGTGAGTTCAGGTAAGTGAGTCGCCGCGACAGACTGCCGAGCTTGATCTTTCTCTTGGGTCAGCCACAGGGTTCGACGTAGCCGAAGTTGTGGACTGTGGCGAGAAGAACAAAGGGTTTTTCCTCGTCGACATGGACCGGGGATCTGGAGCTTGCTGCAACAGATTCATCCACCGGGCTGTGGAAGATCCACAGTGGCAAGGCGATCGTCAGCAGAAGCAGGCTCTTCGGAAGCATGGTCGGGGATCTCCGGGTCTCAGGGGCAGTGTTCAAAGCAGGGCAGGGAATCCACTGTTTGGGAGTAAAGAATGGTGGAATCGAGTCCGGCCCCTTCGGTGAGGTGTGAAAGAGCCAAAACCGAATCATCGATGGTGATCTCTCCATCCTCGTCAAAGTCACCGGCAGCAATGCAGCGCGGTTCCGGTCCATCTTCCTGCAGGAAATCGATCAGCCCCTGAACGTCTCGCCAATCCAGTTTGCCACTGGCATCGACGTCTCCGCGGATGAGGGTCAGGGCAACGGGAGCAGATTCAGTTCCGCTGGGAGAGGGGGTCTTTTCAGTTCCGGGGAAGAGGAAGAGGGCGAGTAACAGGGAGGCGGCCACGCTGGCCCAGCGACCAGAGCCCGGGCCGGGCACCGTCGCAGGAGCAGAAAGGGTGACCGGACTTTCATCGGTCGTGACCGGTTCCTCCTGCTGAGGTAGAGCAGAGGTGATGTCTTTGACCCAGGTTCGGGTTTCAGTGCTCGGGTCACCATGGATGACAGCGAGGGTGTCTTTCCACTCTTGCACCATATGGTCATGCTGTTTGCGACAACGACTGCAACGCTCGAGATGCTGGGCCACCCGAATCTCTTCGGTCGGTCCAGATTCGCCATCGATAAATCGGGGCAATGCCTCGACGATGGTGGGGCAGCTTTGCAGTGAAAAGAGAGAATCGGCACTCATCCTCGGCCTCCATTCGAAAGATCCCGACGGGCGGTTTCCCGTTGGTCGAGAAGCGACTTCAGGGCTTTTCGGGCCCGGCGCATCAGGTAATCGACCTGATGAAAGGAGAGGGAGAGTCTTTCGCCGATGGTGTCGTAATCGAGACCATCCACGTACTTCCAGGTGAGTGCGAGGCGCATCTCATCCGGAAGCTGGTCGAGCCATTCCCGCGATTCGGATTCACCGGCGTCGGTGAAATCCTGTTGGTCGGTACGGGTTTGGGCCCTGAGCAACAGTTCGTGACGGGCCTCCTCGAGGACCACGGTTTTCCGTTGCCGGCGCTCAATCCAACGGTGCGCACGATTGCGCAGCAGTCTGGAAAGCCAGCCATAGAATGCCTGGGGCTCACGAAGGTTCGGCAGTGATTTCCACAGGTGAAGCATCGCCTCCTGTGCAAGATCCTCTGCGTCTTCCCGTCCGACCTTTCTGCGGGCCATTCCGAGGAGCAGTGGTGCGATGTTCTCTGCCAGCTGGGTAAAGGCCTGTGTGTCTCCGGCCATCGCCAGGCGAACGAGACGGATGTCATCGTTCTCCTCGGCTCCGGCTTCAGAGTCAGGCTTTTCAGCAGCAGGGCACATGTCCACTCCTTTTGAATCGACCAGCAAGGTGAATCGACCAGTGCTGTAAATCGACCGGCGGGCGAAACGAACCAAAGAGGCCCAAAGGGCCAAAAGAATCGCTGAAGGAGTATACCATGCTCCCGGAATTCGCCGGTTCCGGGTCGGCACCACCTCAACCCCCTCGGCCGAGGCCTCAGGGGACTGGAGACTCTCCATCTCCACCCCTTCAGTACCCGGAAGGAGTGAGGGTTCGGAAAGGAATCAGGACTGAAATTCGGCTGAAAAAGCCTCCAGGGCACGTTCTATCGCCACATCGTCGATTTGACGGTGAACCACCGCCCGTAAGCCCCGAGGGCCGATACTGAAGACCTGGACGCCCCGTTCCTCGAGGGAGGTCTGGTGTCGGTCGTAGTCCTCTGCAGTCGAACCCGCCTTGCGAATGAAAACGATATTCGAATGGGTGGGGTTCGGGGAGACCTCGATTCCCGGCAAGTTTGCGAGACCCTCTGCAAGAATCTGACATCTTCGATGATCATCCTTGAGGCGTGGAACACTCTCTGCCAGAGCCACCCGGCCTGCTGCCGCCAACACTCCAGCCTGACGCATTCCACCTCCGAGCAGTTTGCGCAGTCGGTGAGCTTCCGCAATCGTCTTCTGGTCACCACACAGGATGGAACCGACGGGGCATGAAAGACCTTTTGACAGACAGAAGGAAATGGAATCGAAGTCTTTCACCAAGTCGGAAGCGGGGATACCGAGGGCTGCCTGAGCATGAAAAAGACGGGCACCATCCAGATGCAATCGCAATGAGTGCTTTTTGGCCGTCGCAATCACGGGTGCCATCTGTTCCGGGGAGACGACAATTCCACCTGCCATGTTGTGCGTATTTTCAAGGCAGACCATTGAAGTGATCGGTTGGTGGGGATCATCGGGGCGAATCCGGGAGTCGATGTCCTCAGCAGTGAGACAGCCATCGGTTGAAGAGATGGGACGTGGATGAACACCCCACAGGCGGGAGGATCCTCCCGCTTCATAAAGAAAGATATGACTGTCTTCCATGAGCAGGATTTCATCACCGGGTCGGGTCTGGGCTCCAATGGCGATGCTGTTGGCCATGGTTCCGGAGGGGACGAAGATGGCTGCTTCCTTGCCGAGCAGTTGAGCACTTTCCTCTTCCAGAAGATTGATGGTCGGGTCTTCACCCATGACATCGTCTCCGAGGGGGGCGGTTCTCATCGCCTCGAGCATCTCCTCTGTCGGATGGGTGACCGTATCGGAGCGGAGATCAACTTTGATGTTGGGTGGATTCATCGCTCTTCCTTCTCAGGGTGGTTTCAACACCGATTTCCTTCCGTCATGATACCGGTGATTCGGTTCGGGTTTCAGAAAACCGCTGCTGCCCGGCCATCATTCAGTCCAAATCTGCTCAGTTCAGGGGATTTGCGATTCTGGAGTCATGAAGCCAGTGGAGGGGTGACCCGTGAAACTCGATGACAAAGTTTGCTATTGCTTCCACGTATCGATGAGGAAGTTGGTCAATTTCACCCGCCAGACGCGCCCGGTGAAACCTTCCCAGCTTTCAGAGTGTTTCGGTGCGGGAACCGGTTGTGGCTGGTGCGTTCCTTTTCTGGAGCGAATCCACGAAAATGTCATCGGAGAAAAGGGAGATGTGGAAAGTACCTTTGGCATGACTGCTGGAGAGTACGCCCGCAGGCGCAATGCCTACCGCGGGAAAGATGAATCTGAATCGGATCAAAAGGCGGAATAGTTCTCAGTCGGGATCGACGATTTTCTCAATCTTGCGATTGATGGCATCGATGCGAATTCGCAACTCTACGATACGTCTGGGGTATCGACTGAGCGTGGTGGTACGGTCACCCTCTTGCGATTCCAATTCGACGTTGAGTTTCTTTTCGAGCAACTCCAGCTCGGTTTCCAGAGCTTCTTTTTCGATCTTGAACTCACGGCGCAGCTGTTCATTCTTGCGTCGCTCTTCTTCTCGCTTCTTTTTTCCAAAGAAACCGAAGATCATAAACACCTCCTGTCCGTTTGAACGGGATTAGTCTTCCACTGGCCATCAACTTACCCATTTGTGAGCCGCCGGTAAATACCGACTGCAGCCCCTGGCTTTGCCAAAGGCTGGAGTTATCAGGAGAGTTCCTGAATCCACTGTTCCTGGGGTGTTTGACGAGCTCGAGTCAGACGGGGTTGGCCCTCTTCGAAGGTCACCTCTGCAGGTAATTCAAACCCGTTGTAGCCGCTGGCCATGGATATTCCGTAAGCCCCGACATCAAGAAGAGCGAGGTAATCTCCGGGTTCCTGTCTGGGCAAGTGTCGCGGTTGCAACTCGCCTGATGGCCCGGTGGTGAGGACATCCCCTGATTCACAAAGGGGGCCGGCAACCAGCTGGGGCCAGGATTTTCCTGAGGTTTTTCGAAGTGCCACCACCTCATGATAGGCCCCGTAAAGGAGAGGACGTGCCAGAGTGTGGAATCCTGCATCGACCATGATCCAGTCATGATCAGGAGTCGATTTGGTTCCTCTGACTTCCGTGATGAGGATTCCTGCCTGAGCGACCAGGAATCTGCCCGGTTCCACTTCCAGATGAATCGGTCTGTCGAGGTCGACTTGCCAACGGTTTCTGGCC
Organism: bacterium; assembly: GCA_029976805.1. Lineage (GTDB taxonomy): Bacteria > Planctomycetota > UBA8108 > UBA1146 > UBA1146 > UBA12191. The sequence goes on along the minus strand of JAPOLY010000005.1, from coordinate 60,509 downwards.
TCGAGCCAGGTTTGGCTCCATTGCTCGACGGAGAATTCCGTTTCATGAGGTTGGTAGGGGATAGGGAGTCCTCCTCCGGTGGAGATCCTCGATACTGAGTCCGGAGCATCGTAGAGGCAGCCCTGCATAAACCCGATCTGCTTTTCAAGAAGATCGAGAGTCACCCCTGAGCCAATGTGCATGTGCAGTCCGGTGACGGTCAGGTTATTCGCGTCTGCCATTTCATAGGCCTGAGGAAGCTGCTCCCACCAGATGCCGTGCTTGGAAGCGGAGCCTCCGGTGGTCACCTTCTGATCATGGCCTCCACCGAACCCTGGATTGATTCGCAGGGTGCACTCTCTGCAGGGAGTGGAGGCGAGCTCCGGGATCATACTGAGAGTGCCGATGTTCACACGAACTTCATGTTCTTCGATCACTTTCAGGGATCTCCGGTCGAGAACATCGGTCGCCAGTTCGATGTGTTCAACCGGGAATCCGGCATGGATCGCCTTGAGAACCTCCGTGCCCGAGACGGCATCGACGTGAGCGTTCTTTTTGGCGAGCCATTTCAACAGGTGTAATCCCGAGTGGGCCTTTTGGGCATATCGAATCGAATCGAAGGCTGAGAGCTTGCTCCATTGTTGATCAACGATGTCGAGGTTCAGAATGTAGAGAGGAGTTCCGTATTCCCTTGCCAACTCTTCAAGAACTTGAGGAGCGATGCAGGGACGGGATGGAGGATCAGCGGGATTTTGAATCAAATCTGTCTTTTCGACGTGACAGGTGACTGTTTTCGAGTTTGCGCACCAGCTCGCGGAGAATGGAACTCAAGTGTCTGCCCGGGCAACCGGTGGTTTTGAGGTCGCCATGGCCAAAGATCTTTGAAGGCTGGATCCGGTACAGGTCACAGAGGCTGGCCAGAAGATTTTGGAGGCTGCGGACCTGTGCGGTACTCGGCTTGGTGTGATCGAAATTGCCTATGAGGGCGATACCGATGTTTCCCCTGTTGAGTGTGGGATTTCCCGCATGGGCTCCCTGGTATTTCATCGGCCGCCCCTCCCAGATTCGACCGTCCTTGCTGATCAGGAAGTGATATCCAAGGTCTCCCCAGTCAAGATTGTTCTGACAGTGACGCTGAAGAATTTTCAGGTATTCACGGGGATCACTCTGACTGATGGAGGAGAGGCTCTCCTGATCGGCAGTGTGGTGAACGGTGATGCGGAAGGGCCGACTCATCGGATTGACCGAGGAAATTCGAACCGGTCGAGCGTTCCATTGCTGTCGTTTCAGCAGGCGTAGTGGTGGTGGGGTAAGTCGGCGTACCTCCGGTTTGGGAGTGATCTCCCGTGGTGTCGTCTCGACGGGAGGTTGGGCGACAACCGGGGCCGGTTGCGACCAGATTCCGGAATATTCACTGTAATAGGTTCCGGCGGAAGCTTCGCGATAAAGAGTGGAGACAGGATCTCCCAACTCATCCTGAGTCCGAACGATCAGATAGGCGGATCGTTTCTTCAGATCGCTGTTACTGACCCCTGCAAACGCTGCCTCCAGATGATTCAGAGCGCTCATCACCGATTTGGTGCGCAGATAGGCGACCCCCAAATAGAATCGTGCCTGCGCCTGATCCGGTCCCGGTGGCAATAGCCGTCTGGCCTTGTCCAAATGCAGCAGGCTGTCCTCGTAGCGCTTGTCGGCCAGATCACATCGACCGAGGCCGAGTCTGGCGATACCGCGGATGCTGTTCGCTTGCTCCGGGCTGGCGAAGGGTTCGATCAGTGCCCGTGCCTGATAGGTTTTTCCCCGTTGCAGCAAAGATTCAAATTCGACAAGAGGGATCGGATTGACGGGTTCAGTACGAGGGTCCGGCCCACCACCGCAGCCACTCAGAACCAGAATCAGCAAACCGATCAGTGACTGGCAAAGGCCGCCAGAAGAGGTTCGTTGGGTCGGCGTAGCAGGTGTATTCAGCTTCAAGATTCCCCAATTTCCAGCGGTGCGGTCCCCTGTGGATCACGATACCGGAACAGCAAAGATTTACCAAACACAACCTCAGGGAGGCGTTTCAGGGGGATCTGGAACTTTTGTTAGGGTTATGTTAGGGTCCCCGGTCGACGTCGTTGCCGCCGTATCTGATTGAAAGAGAGCTGATTTGGAAACCAGACCCCGAAGAAATCCACTCCGAAAACCCCTCAGAAATCCTCTTCATGACTCGGCCCTTCATGAGGCACCCACTCCTCTCGAAGTGTTGTCGGATGTGGAAGCCCGATTGGGTTCCGCTGAAGAGTTGGTGGCGCGGCAGACCTTGCCAGCCCGGGATGCGGTTCCTGCGGAGGAGGCCCCTCCACTGGATTCACGCATTCTTGAACATTTGCAGAAATCCGGTACCTGGCCCCTGTATCGGCATCAAGCCCAATCCATCTCCCGAACTCTTGCCGGCGAAGATGTGGTGATTGCCTCGTCGACTGCCAGTGGCAAAACCCTGTGTTGTACGTTGCCGGTGATCGATGCGATGGTCCGTGATCCGGGAGCGCATGCATTGTTGCTCTATCCGACCAAGGCGCTCTCCCAGGATCAGCATCGACATTTGCGTGGAGTCATCGATGGGATGGGTCTGCAATTGGAGACCGGGATCTACGATGGCGACACGGAGCCCACAATGCGTCGTCGATTGCGCCGTTCCGGTCGGATTATTCTGACCAACCCGGATATGTTGCACGCTTCCATTCTTCCCAACCATGGGGGATGGGGGGCGCTCTTTGCCAACTTGCGCTATGTCGTTCTCGATGAAGTGCATACCTTGCGTGGCATCTTCGGGTCCCACGTTTCCTCTGTGATCCGAAGGTTGCGGCGAATCTGTCGGCACCACGGTTCCGACCCGGTCTTCATCGCTGCGAGTGCGACGATTCGCAATCCGGGAGAGCATGTCGGGCGACTGATCGGCCGGGATGTCAGCGTCATTGAAGACGATGGTTCACCCCGCGGTCACAAGGAGGTGGTGTTATGGAATCCACCCGTGGTTGAGCGCACCGATGGAACCCTGACCCGGAGGGGGCCCACCTCGGTGGCGGTCAGACTATTGCCGGAACTGGTTCGGCGGGGATTGAGAACCATCTGTTTTGCCCGCACCCGCAACAATGTGGAACTGATCTTGCGCTATATACGCGAGAGGGCGCGTGGAGCCAGTGATCGTGAGGAAGTTGCCAGCAAGATTGAACCTTACCGTGCTGGTTACCTGCCGACGGAAAGACGTCGAATTGAGTCTTCGCTGTTCGATGGAGAATTGGGCGGTGTGGTTTCAACCAGTGCACTGGAAGTGGGAATCGACGTAGGCGGACTCGATGGTTGCATCATCGTCGGTTGGCCGGGGAGTGTCTGTTCGTTCATGCAGCAGGCGGGCAGAGCAGGACGCCGACATGGGGAATCACTGGTCTTCATGATTGCGGGCAATGACCCCATCGATCAGTGGTTTGTTCGTCATCCGGAGAGTCTGTTCGGGAGCTCGCCAGAAAACGCAGTGATTGAAACAGACAACCCCTACATCGTGGCGCGACATTTGATTTGTGCAGCCTATGAGTTGCCACTGACCTCAGCGGATGATGATCTTCTTGGCCCCGGTGTGACCGCCATGTGTACCGTCTTGCAGGAGGAGAAACGCCTGCGGGAGGAAGGGGGAGCCTGGTATCTCGCCCGGGAGGAGTATCCTGCGACACAGGTCAAGTTGCGCACCGCAAGTGAAGAGAACTTCACAATCCTTGAACTCGGCCCTGACAACATCGTCGGAGAACTTGATTATGTCGCAGCGATGTTGAGCCTCTATGAAGGTGCTATCTACATTCATCGAACAGAGACATTTATCGTTGAGGAGATGGATCATGTGAACTGTCTGGTCAAGATCCGCAGAACGAAGACCGGTTACTATACTCAAGTACTGACCCAGAAACGGGTCACTGTCACAGAGGAATGGGATACCCGTGAAGTCTGTGGAGCGCGTATTCGTCTGGCAGAAGTGGAGATCCGAACGAGGTTGACCGGCTATAAAAAGGTCCGCTTTCATTCGACGGAGAACATTGGATACGGTGAAGTCCATCTCCCTCCCCTCGAGCTGGATACGGTCAGTCATGAAATCTCGCTGGACAGGGAGACCGTCATGCAATCGGAAGAGCATGGCCCCGGTTTCCTGCGGTCCGGAATGCACGGTGTTGCCCGTCTGTTCAGGGATTTGTTGGCCATTCGGGCAATGTGTGACCCTGGGGATATCGATCATCATGTCGACGACAATCTGATCCATATCTTTGATCTTTATCCGGGCGGAATCGGCTATTCAGAGCTTGGTCATGAACAACATGGGGAAATCCTCAAAGATGTTCTCGAAGCGGTAGTCGAATGCCCCTGTGTGGCGGGTTGTCCTTCCTGTGTTTTGCCAGGAGCGTCGCGAATCGAATCTTCTCTCGAATCGGAAGTGATGGAGTATCCCTACCCGAAGGAGGCAACACGCTGGCTGTTGCATCGGTTGTTGGGATTGGAGCCCTATAAACCTGAACTCCATGGAGTACCCGCACCTGTAGAGTCTCCTCTCAAACCTCCTGCACCAGCATTGGATGAACGGGTGGAACGCAAGATACGAAAGGTGGCACGATTGACGTCACGGGGGAATCGCGGATGAAACAGGGGAAGCAGAGGCTCCGACGGGTGATTCAAAAGCTCCAGCCCAAAAAAAACACTCATTTTTTTTCGCCAACGATTCCTGAAGATGTGGAAGTCGATCTGGAGGGGGTCGTATCACCTGAAGTTCTGAATCAAACCCCCGAGGATGTCATGTTTCTCGATCTGGAGACAACGGGTTTGAGAGCGTCACGTTCTTTGGCCGCCATGATCGGATTTCTCTACCGGAAAGGAACGGTTCTGCACCTGTCCCAATGGTATGCCGGTGATGCAGCCAGTGAGCGTCGGCAGTTGAAACGCTTGCGAGATAAAATGGCGGAGTTTCGCGAAATCGTGACCTACAACGGAGATGGTTTTGATCTTCCATTTCTTTGTCAACGCTGGAAGTGGCATCAGCTGGATTCTGAATGCCCATTGATTTCGAGGGACCTGCTACCACTGGTCAGGAAAAAGTATCGTCGCACGTGGCCCGATTGTCGTCTTGTTACAGCGGAAGAGCGATTACTGGGGTTACCCCGGTGCGAAGCGGATGTTCCAGGATCCGAGGCTCCCTTGCGATTTCAGGACTTGCGGGAAGGAGCCCCCTTTGAGGTGATCGAGCCGATCTACCTGCATAATCGCCGCGATTTGATCTCGCTGGTGGGATTGCGATACCGGTTACAGGAAGAGATGTTGTCTCCATGATGTAAAGTGTCATGGATTCGGGGCCTTGATGGTAACGGGAGTCAAAATGGTGAAGGTTTGTGATCAGATTGAACCGGGAAACTGCCTGATTGCTTCGCCCATGATTCCAATGGACCCCAATTTCTATCGCACGGTCATTCTGCTCACCGATCATGAGGAAGGACTGGGAACTTCGGGCCTGGTCCTCAACCACCCTGTTCCTGAAGATCACCGTTCGATGATGTCGAAGTTGATCAGCGGATCGGAACTGAAAAGTCACTTTCTGACGGGGGGGCCTGTGGGAACAGATCAGGCTTTTTGTCTGATTGATACTTCTGGATCTTCAACGACTGAAATTGTTCTGCCAGACGGCAGGGAGTTATTACCCGGGGTACACCAGCCTTCTGACTTTGAGGAAACGGTGGAAGCGGTATCGGCTCAGCACATTTCTGAAGACAGGCTTCACTTCTTCCGTGGCTATTCAGGGTGGGAAGCAGGGCAACTTGAGTCGGAGTTATTGGAATCGGTCTGGGTCATGATTCGGACCAGCGGAGACGACCTGCTGTCTGGAGCTCGGGACGATCTTTGGAATCGTCTGTTGAATCAGTCCAGTGATTCGAACCTTCGAGTCTGGAGCCAATTACCACATGATGATCGTATGAACTGAGGGGCAGACCCGTCGGTGATGTTGAAATAAAAAGAGCCCGTTTTCCTATGGGAAAACGGGCTCTTTCTTCAGGCAAGGTTCGGATTCATTACTGAATGCTGGCCTTGACCATCAGCAGAGGCTCACTGGTTCCGCCGTGTCCAGAACCCCGACCTTCGAGGGCTTCCAAAGTGGGATGACCTTCGACCACTTCTCCGTAGATGGTGTGGTTGTCATCCAGATGCGGAGTGGGGGTGAAGGTAATGAAGAACTGGCTTCCGTCGGTATTCGGACCGGCATTGGCCATCGACAGCAATCCGCGACGATCGTGACGGGCATTGGGGGAGAACTCTCCGGCAAAACGATAGCCGGGACCACCCATTCCGGTGCCCTCCGGGCAGCCACCCTGAGCCATGAAACCGGTGATCACCCGGTGAAAGGTCAGGTCGTCGTAGAATCCCAATTCGGTGAGGTACATCACATTGCGTACGTGATTGGGGGCAACGTCCGGCATCAGGCGGATTTTCAAATTGCCATGATTGGTTTCCAGAACCCAGAAGATCTCAGCGTCCGCGTCGATTTCGACTTCAGGAAACATCGGTAGAGAAGTTTTCCAGCCGTCAGATCCGGTATCGATGTTCATGGTTTCGATGGCTTCACGCATCGCCATGATATTTTTTTCAGAAGTGCTCACTTCAACTTCCTTCTTTCTTGGGGGTTTCCTTTTTCACCGGAGCCTTTGCGGGCTCAACAGCGATGGACGCCTTGATAATTTTCAACTCTTCGGACGGGCGGCCTCCGCGGCTGCCTGCGGCCTCCAGCTTTTTGAGGGTTTCGTCACCTGATCTCATTTTTCCGAAGATGGTGTGCTTGTTGTCCAGCCAGGGGGTAGGAACAAAGGTCAGGAAGAACTGACTGCCGTCGGTTCCCGCACCGGCATTGGCCATAGAGAGCAATCCCTTGGTGGTGTGTTTGACACTCGGAGAGTACTCCCCCATGAAACGGTAACCGGGATCTCCTCTTCCGGAGCCTTGTGGGCAACCACCCTGAGCCATGAAGCCGGTGATGACCCGATGGAATTTAAGGCCGTCAAAGAACCCCAATTGGGTGAGGTAGAGGAAATTGGCCACATGATTGGGGGCCACATCCGGCATGAAGGCGACTTCGATGTCCCCCTTGTTGGTCTTCAGCTTCCAGACGTAAGTGGCTCCTGGAGTGAATTCCACAGTAGGGAACTTGGGAAGTCGACTTTTCCAGCCGGCGACCTCCTTGTTGATCTTTTTATCAGCGATGTTCTTGTCAATGAACTTGGCGACCTGGGCCACGGCAGAGTCCATTTTCTGCATTTTCTTTTCGCCTGCGGGCTCGTCCCCTTGGGCGAGAAGGGGAATCAGCACTGCCAACAATGCTGGCAGGAGAAGGGTGAAGCGATTGAGCGACACCTGTTTCATGAAGACCTCATTTCTTCAGTTCCGAATCATGGGCGCAGGTCTGACTAGACTCCTGCGCCTTCCAGATTTTCAATTTCTTCGCGGACCATTCCAATCAGGTCCGACAGATTCTCAAAGGAGAAGTCAAAACGGATCCCCGTCTCCTCATAGAGTTGGGGAAGAGTCACAGTGTTGCCTTTGGAGAGGCCATTACGATAGAGACGAATCGCTTCGTCTGCATCGTTCCGATGATTTCTCCAGACTTGCAATGCACCCAACTGGGCGATGGCGTATTCGACATAATAGAAGGGGACCCCGAAGAGGTGGGACTGTCGCATCCAGCGGTGGGCGCGGATCTCTTCCAGACCGGTCCAGTCGATCTGACCTGTTCCGAAGCGATCCATGATTCCCAACCAGGTTTTACGACGCTCGTCCCGGCTGTGGCCCGGATGGGTGTAGAGCCAGTGCTGGAAGGAGTCGATCATCGCCACCCAGGGGAACAGACTAATGATGCCTTCCAGATGATCGATACGGGCTCGGGTTACTTCGTCTCCGTCACCATAGAAAACATTGAGGTGGGGAGCACCCAGCAACTCCATCGCCATCGAAGCGACTTCACAATATTCGATGGGGGCACTGCGATTGGCGATCAGGGAGTGGTCGCGGGCCTCAATTGAATGGAAGGCATGCCCTCCCTCGTGGAGCAATGTTTCCACATCTCCCTGTTTGCCGGCTGCATTCATGAAGATGAAGGGCTTGCGGATCTCATGGAAACAGGCCTGATAACCACCCGGTGCCTTGCCCTTGCGGGAGTCCAAATCGAGCAGGTCACCATCGATGAGAATGTTGAACATTCCCTCGAGGTCAGGGTGGACCTTGCCGAAGACCTGACGGCACCCGTCGATCAACTCTGTCCCCTTCTCCAGCGGACGAAGGGGAGAGCGGCCAAGCGGGTCAACGGCACTGTCCCACGGGCGAAGTTTGTCGAGACCCATTTGCTCACGGCGACGCTCAGTTCTCTCCCGGATCAATGGAAGTACGACTTTTTCGATGGAATCGTGAAACTGGAGGCACTCTTCCGGTCCATAATCGAAGCGCTCCAGTTGGCGGAATCGCAGGGTCCGGTAGTTGTCCATACCGCAGTTGAGAGCCATCTGGTGGCGCAACTCCAGTTGGCGATCGAAGATGGTCTGGATCTGTTCTTCGTCCTGGAGAATGCGCTCGTTGACGGCCCGGAATGCCTGCTCTCTGCGATCGCGATCGGTTTCTTCGAGAATCCGGCCCATGTAAGGCAAAGTTCGGGTTTCTCCGTCAAAATCGATGGTCATTGCACCGATCACTTCATCATATTTTGCGTCGAGTTCTTTTTCCTCGGTCTGCAACGGGATGTTTTCTTCCCGAAAGAGTTCGACACTGTTTTTGACCGATCGGATCCACATTCCGAACTCTTCGCTGTCGAGTTCGCTGATCGCGGGAGAGGCCATAAACTTGCGATCCATCTCAAAGCTGATTTTTTTCAGGCTGGGTGAGATGTCCTTGAGCCACTCCATGAATCGGGCCTTCACCTCCGGATCGTCGGTGAAGCAGGTGTTTTTCACGTATCGTCTGGAGCTCTCTTCGGCAACGCAGGAGTCGAGTTCACTCCAGTCCCGGCACCACTGCTCCAGGGCTTCGCGGGTCGAGATGTCCCGGTCAAGAAGCTGTTGGTAGGCTGCTTCGATGGACTCGATGCTGTCTGCTGCAAATTCGGCAGCCAGAAATTCTCTTGGATAGGCAGTTTCGCTCATGATCTCAGGGATCCCTTCCTCATGTTCAGGAACAGGTGGTGGCAGGCCCGCCTCAAAGACGAAAACCCACAGGCTTGCCCCCGGGGGGCAGAAGAGAGATTCTAACCCCTCGGGGCCGTCAGGCCAGACACACATTCGGAAAGGACGGGTGAAGTGCTCAAATATGATGGGCAACGCGGAAGTGTTGAAGTGAGGGAGCATCACTCAGAATTGCTGTCGAACAATCCACGGGGCGATTCTTGTGACCGAAAAGTCGCCGTCTGGACTCCTCCGGGATACGGGGAGACGCCGGATCGTTATCCGGTTCTGGTTTATCTTGCTGCCTATACTTCCAGTGGTCTGAAATCGCTCAATTGGGACGGCTTCAACGAAAACCTTCCGGAGCGTCTCGATCGACTTGTGGGTACTGGTGAAATGAAACCAGCGATCGTCGTCATGCCTGATGGATTTACTGCTCTGGGTGGAAACCAATACATCGACTCCCCGGCAGTGGGCCCGTGGGCGAGTTACCTGACGCAAGAATTGGTTCCGTGGATTGATCAGCATTTCCGTACTCTCCCTGGACGCAACCACCGGGGGCTCTTCGGATTTTCTTCGGGAGGCTACGGCGCACTGGTCCATGGGATGATGCATGCAGACGTTTGGGGGAGCATCGCCTGCCATAGTGGGGATCTTTATTTTCCCTATGCATGTGTGCCCGATTTTCCCCCGGCCGTCGATACCTTGAGACGATTTGATGGTGACCCCGCAGCGTTCCTCAAAAAGATCAGCGGAAAGGTCAAGTATCGTGGCAGTGACATCATGACGCTGATGACCTTGGCTCTCTGTGCATTCTATGACCCTGATACGGATAACCCGGAACGAATCCAGCTGCCCTTTGATCCGAAGACCGGAGAGTTGATCGAAAAACGCTGGCAGAACTGGCTTCGGTGGGATCCGGTAGAGATGGTCTCCCGACATGCAGAGTCCCTGAAATCCCTGAACCTGTTGTACCTGGACTGCGGTTTCCGTGATCAATATCGCTTGCACCATGGAGCCAGAATCATGGCCTCAAGGTTGGAGAATCATGGGATCGATCATCGGTATGAGGAGTTTGATGACGATCATTCCTCGATCCAGTATCGCTATGATGTTTCACTTCCCTTGCTGGTCGAATCGCTTCTTCCCTGAGGGGGAAAGAGCCCAAAAAAAAGCCCCTCTCCGGTGACCCGGAGAGGGGCTTTTTTCGTCAGCGATCGCAATATTAGCAGCCGGGGAACTCCTGGCAGGTCAGATTGTCGACCGTCGGATCTTCTCCACACACTCCCGAAGGATCGGAAATCGGAGTGCCGCCGGAGAAAAGGTAGTCCAGCAGGAGCAGGGGATCCGCAATGTTGAAAGCTCCATCGTCATTGGCGTCGAGTGAATCGAGGCAAAGGCTGTCCTGTAACTGGAAAAGTTGAAGCAGCATTTCGGTGGCATCGAGAAGGTTCAGGGATCCATCTGCCACCGCGTCCCCGCGAACGAAGTCTGATCCGGTACCACTGAGATCTCCAGAGAGCATGGTGATGGTTCCAGAGTCGCGACCGACCACGTAGGTCACCGGGAAGTTGAAGGGCCCGTTCGCAGTGGCTGCGAGCCCACGAATATCTCCGGAGTTGACGCTGGGCGTGAGATCGAATCCCAGTCCGACCGGGGTATTCCCCACGAATCTTTCGAGGCGAGTGACACCGCCACTGTTGAGGGCTCCGAATGCCAGATCATAGACATTGGTGGAACCTGCACGGGAGGCGATTCCGCCGAAGAAGGAGGCCGCAGACATTCCTGTGGGAAGTGCAGCGGGGACTTCTTCGAGAGTACCGTCGGTATTGATTTTCAGGATCAGACCCTCAGCAAGGTTGACTGTCAGCCAGCTTTCCATCTGAGCAGACCAGGTCAGGCCACCCAAAACGGCGCCGGGGTTCAGGGCCAGAGCGAATGCCGCTGTTTCGGTTCCACTCAAGTCGGTGATTCTCAGATCTCCGCTCTCCGTCAGCCAAGCCAAATTGTCGTCGCCATCGGCGGCGATACCAGCGAGGGATTGGGCACTGCTGTAAGGGCCCGGGATGCTGGTGGAGAGAGGGGTGAGGTCTTTCTGGTAGAACCATGCGGTCAGTCCACTGGAATCGGCAACGATCAACTGATTCGTTGATTCGATGACGTCTGCGCCACCCGGTGCAGTTCCGGAGTGAGCCACCTCTCCCAGAAGCCTGCCGAACCCGACTACCAGCTCACATGTTGCGGCAGGCAATCCGGAACTGGCTCCTGCAGGGAAGGGAACGACTTCGTAACTGTAGCTCCCCGGCTCGAGATCCTCGTCCAGGAACGTATCGCCTCCAGGGCCGAGGGTGGAGATCAGGGTTCCGTCCCTGAAGATCTCAACCTGATCGTAGGCGAGGGGATTGGTCCAGCTGAGAGTGACATCGTTGGAGCTGTCAGCGGTGCAATCGACAGAGGTTATGGAAGGGGCGGGCGGGTTGGGAACCGGAACCTCGACGATCACCCGATTGGTGAGATCGAGGAGGAAGTTACTGGGGGATTCCGCAGCAGAACCCTGGGGAGCCCAGGCGATTCCGGTGATCCAGCCACTCAGGTTATTGATGCTGGCCAGCGGGAATGAGAGGCCCTGGGATTCACCGTTCGAATTGACACGCTCGACCAGGCTTGTGCGGTTTGCAGAAGGTGGGCCGACCGGGAGGTCAAAGAAGAACTCAAAAGTAAGGATGTCCTGAGCGACCGAAAGTCCCAGTCCAAAGGCGCCTGCAGCTCCCGAGGATTGGGGGTTTCCGAAGGAGTTTCCGGTGAAGGAACCGTCCATGTTCATCTCGAGGTACTGATCATTTTCAAAGTCATTGGTCCAAAGAGTATTTGTTGACGGGAACCAGGTCAGTCCCGAGAGGGCGGTCGTTCCGGAAGGAGGAGTCAACTCGGTTTCAGAGATGAAGCTTCCTCCAAGGCTGGAGACCACCAGCAGCAGGCTTCCCTGATCATTGACGATCCAGTAAAGGTTGTTGTCGAGAACAGAAAAAGCCATCCCGAGGTAGGTGGCAGGGCCTTTGGGGCAGGCCAAGTTTTCTGCCGCTGCGGCGAGGTCAAGAGCGTCGTAGCGGTAGAAAACACCACTGAGATAATCCGCCACGTAAAGATCGTTGGTGGCAGGGATCAGGGTCACCGCAAAGGGAAGGTCACCGCTGAATGTTCCTGTCTGCAGAAAGCAGGTTCCGTAAGTCGGATTGGCAGGATCACAGAACACCTGTGCCGAGGCCTGGTTTTGCACCGAACCGACGATCAGGATCAGCGCCAGCAGTAGCCAACGGTTCATGGTCGCAAATTCGGAAGATCGAAGACCGATAATCGAATCTTTGGTGTGCAACATGTGAACACTCTTTCCTCGAGAATTACCTCATGGGAGGCCCCGCATGCGAACCACTCAGGGTTCGGAGCGGAAAAGGTCGGGATTGGGCTCACCCGACGAAAAATGGTGAATACAGTCGGAAGCGAACCGGATTCTCCGCAGGTTGGTTACCGGAACCGGGTCTGAACATGTTTCCCCAGTGGATACGAATGACCTTCTCTGAAAAGAAGACACCGGGCCAAAATTGGGGAGACTCAAGACCTGAGAATCACTTTGTTCACTCTGACAGTGGTACCGATCTTTAATTCTAGCCGGGGAAGGACCGGTGTCAATCGGCACAGGAAGTGAGTGGGGGGGCTTGCCTGAACTCAGGGAAAACTTGCCGAAATCAGGCCTTTAACCTGAAAAAGCCGCCAGATCAGGTTCCAGAGCGAGTGTTGCGGGCGAGTTCGCGGTTGCCAAAGTGTTTTCCCACAGCTCGACGAGCACGGACCAGGGCATCTGCCACAGCCTGTTGAGTGACTTTCAGGCGTTGGGCAATTTCCTGCTGCTGCATGGCTTCACGATAGTAAAGCTGGACAACTTGCTGCTGCCGGTCAGTCAGCAGGTGGGTGTTTTCGAGGAGAACATTCACGGTACGAATCCCCATATACAGGCGAGGGAGGTCCTCAGCGTCGACCCGCCCTTTCTCCATGCTGGGGATCACATTTTCGACCAGATCACAGATTTTGAGGCAACCGGAGCGAACGGGACACTGGGAGCAGACGGGTCCATAGGATCCTGGTGCTCGTTCTTCCGTTCCAGTGGGTATGCCGGTTCCGGTGATCATTTGCCGCTTTCAATGCAGTTTCAGGCGATGTTTCGAAGTTCTGACTGAGGGTCTGAAGAGACCTGCTGGCCATGCCCTGCCCTCGGAAATAAGCATAACCTGAGAGCCGGAATCCGGCACCCCGATAGGTTGGATTGAACCGGTTGAGGACGCAAAAAAAATCCCCCCGCCGTCTCAATACGGCGGGGGGATTTGACAAGATCTCAACGGGATGAAGGCCTAGTAGGGCGAATCAATACAGTCGAGAGTGTCGTCGGTCGGGTCGAGACCCGGCTCCGGGTAGTTGTTCGCGGGAGGCATGCTCGGCATACCCTCAGCGTGCAGGTAGTAGAAGATCATCAGCATGGCGTCGCCAATGGTGACGAGTCCGTTATCGTCGAAGTCCGCGGAGTCGTAACAGGTCGGCTCCTGTCCTCCGATGAAGAGCCAGTTCAGGACCCAGATACCGTCAGCGATATCGCAGTTGGTGTCGCTGTTGGCATCACCCCTGAGGAAGCGCTTGACGTATCCGGAGCAGGTGGTCGAGGTGGTGACACCGTCGGCATGCTCACCATAGATCACGTAGCTGTAGTCACCTTCCACCGGAACGATGTCCTGGTACTGGGTGGCATTGCCGGAAATCGAGGCCAGAAGTACCCCGTTACGCTCGATGTGAATCGTCGTGTAGTTGGCAGTGTTGACCCAGTTCAGGTTGATCGGTGCACCGTAGAAAGTGCACGCAAGATTGATCGGTGGCGGCAGGATCGTGACAGAGCAAGAGACCGGAGCCGTCTCGGAGGTACCGATGCTGGCGATCAGGTCGTAGTCGTAGGTTCCGGCATCCAGCGGGAAGTCGGTGAAGGACTCGGTTCCTCCATTGGCGGCACCGATCTTCTCACCATTGCGGTAGACGGCAATGGAGTCGTAAGTTTCACCATTCGTCCACGTGAGAATGTTACCGTCACCGATGGTCGTGCAACCGAGGCCGGACAGCGGCACCGGAACGACGATGTCACAAGAGGTCGCCGGTGAAGTACCGTCGGCACTGTTGTTGACTACGGAGTAGGTGTAGACCCCCGAACCCGGAGTGTCGGTGTAACTCGTGGCTGATCCACCCAGAGTGTCGATCAGGGCACCATCCCGGAAGATGCTGACGGAACTGCCGGCAGCCGGAAGATCCCAGCTCAACTGAACCTGAGCACCATTCGAAAGGGTGCAAACCAGATTCTCGGGAGTGGACGGAACCTCGACGGTGCAACTGGTCGCATCACTTTCGATAGAGCCGGCAGCAGCCACCAGAGAGTAGGTGTGAGCACCAAAGGCCAGCGCGTCCGCATCGTGGTAAGAGGTCGCATCTCCGGAGAGAAGGGCGAGGAACTCACCGTCACGGCTCAGGCTGATCGACTCGTAGGTGTCGTTGACGTTCCAGGAAAGATCGACTTCACCGGCGGTGACGGAGCAGGCCAGGTCGGAGACCGGAGCCAACTCGTGAAGCACGGTACAGGTGGAGGTTCCACTGGTGGTGTTTTCCGTCTCCACAGAAGCAGTCAACTCGTAGGTGTGGTTGCCGGTATCTGCAGTGGTATCGACGTAGGAACTGGTATCACCATTGAGGCTGGCCAGTTTTTCGCCGTCCCGCTCCAGCAACAGGGCACCGTAGGTGTCGTTGTTGGTCCAGGTGATGGTGACCAGACCGGCAGCGGAGCTGCAGGAGAATCCGGTCATGTTGGCGAGCACTCTGGCAGCGGTACACACAGTGGCACTGGTATTGCCGCCGATGGAGTTGGTCACACAGTATTCGTAGGTGCCCGGTCCCGGGGTGTCGGTGAACATCGTCATACCACCACCGATGGTGGCGATCACAGCTCCATCGCGTGTCACTGTCTGAGCCTCACCCGGTGCCGCAAGGGTCCAGGTCAGGGTAACGGTGTCGTCGAGGGTGCTGGAGGCGAGGTCCATAGGCATGGCCGGAACTTCGAGGCCACAGCTGGTCGGATCACTTTCGATACTGCCACCGGTTGCCACCAGGGAGTAGGAACGGGATCCATAAACGATGGTGGCATCATGGTAGCTGGTGACATCTCCCGGAAGAATCTCGAGAAGGGTGCCATCGCGGCTGACGACGATGCTTTCGTAGGTGTCACCATTGGTCCACGAAAGGTCGGCTTCTCCGGCAGTCACGGAGCAACTGAGGTTACCCGGTGCCGTAAGGAAGTGGTCGACGGTGCAGCTGTCATTACCACTGATGCTGGTCGAGGTCTCACCACGGAGGGTGTAGGAACGCAGGCCCACCGCGGCGCTGCCGTCGGTGTAGCTGGTGTCTGTTCCGGACAGGATCGCCAGCAAGGTTCCATCGCGCTCGATGACCAGATTGTCGTAGGCGTCGTTGTTGGTCCATGAAAGATTAACGAAGCCGGCAGCGGAGACACAACTGAGGTCACTCGGATTTGCAAGAACGTGAATGAATCCGCAAACGGTCGGGCTGGTACCGTCACCGATGGTCATCGTCAGGCAGTACTCGTAATCACCGGCAGCAAGGCCCGTATCGGTGTAGGTGGTCTCAGAGCTGCTCAAAGTGGCGATCACGGTGCCGTCACGGGCGATGACCACTTCATCGCCGGGTCCACTGTGATTCCAGTTGAGAGTCACGGTATCAGCGAAGGAA
Organism: bacterium; assembly: GCA_029976805.1. Classification (GTDB taxonomy): domain Bacteria; phylum Planctomycetota; class UBA8108; order UBA1146; family UBA1146; genus UBA12191. Next base: position 44,496 of record JAPOLY010000005.1, on the reverse strand, counting down.
CTCAAGGAGAGGTCCGTAATCGCTGCAGGCACATCTTCCATGCAGGAATCGTAAGTGGAGGTATTGCCCAGGATCGTTCCGGCAATGGAGTACATGTGATTCCCAGGAGTGACCAGCGGATCGGTGTACGAGGTGCTGGTTCCATCCAACTCCGCAATGACGTTGCCATCACGACGCAGGGTCAGGGTTTCGTAGGCATCATTGTTGACCCATGCCAACTCCACGTCTCCGGAAACGGAGAGGCAGGTGAGATTGGTCGGCGGTGCCGGAACAACCAGGTCGCAGCAGGTCGGCGCACTGGTCTTGGAACCCGGAGCATGGGCAAAGACATTGACCACACAGTAGGTGTAGGTGGCCGGAGCAACACCCGCATCCGTGTATCCACCGGCATCCGGTGCCACTTCAGCGATTTGAACTCCGTCCCTGTAGATCAGGATGCTTGTGGAAGGCTCGGTGTTGATCCAACTCAAGACCGAATCCGTGCCATTCGCCAGAGTGCAGACGAGCTGCGCCGGCGGATAAGGCACGATGACCTGGCAGTCGAGGCTTTCGGAGACGAAGTCGCCGATGCGCCCGAAGACCTGATAAAGGTGAGGTCCTGGCCCTGGATTGTTATCGACGTAAGAACTGGCATCACCGGCGATTTCTTCTTCGATAGTTCCACCATCACGCATGATGATGATGTTGTCGTAGAGTTCACCGTTGGTCCAAGTGACCGTGGTGACAGCGTTATCAACAGTGCAGGTGATGTCATTCGGCGGAGCCGGGACGATGGCATCTGCACAGGAAAGACTGCTGTAGTTATCATCAATCTCTGCCCGCACACAGTAGGTGTAGGTTCCGACTAAAAGATCCGGATCAAGGAATGCAGTGGTGGTCGGCGGAAGCGAAGCAATCTCATTGCCATCGCGGAAGAGGCGCACCGAAGTGGCTTCCGTCACCGGGTTAGCCCAGGTGATCAGTACGTTGCGACCATTCAGAAGCCCAGTTCCAACCGTGTTGATCGGCTCAGGAATCACCGTATCGCAATCGGAAGAATCACTGGTGCTGCTTCCAAGACGTGCCTTGATGGAGTAACTGAAGGATCCCGGGCTCAGAGGAGCATCGATGTACTCCATATCGTCACCGGAGACGCTCGTCAGGTGCTGCCCATCCCTGTAAATGTCGATATCGCTGTAGCTGGGAAGTGGGTTGGTCCAGTTCAGGCGAACCTGATCTGCTTCACCACGGCAGGTGAAGTTCTCGGGAGAACGCAACACCGTGATAGAGGTGCTGATATCGTCGGTCACACCCTGACGCAGCTTGGCTCTCAGAGTGTACTCCCGAAGTCCGAAGGGAACTGCGTTGTCAGTGTAGTTGGTCAGGTGACCACTGATGCTTGCAAGGAAGAGACCATCCCGAAGGATTTCGATGGTGTCATACTCACCGCCATTTTCCCATTCCAGATTCACGACTTGACCCTGGGCTGACGAAGTCAGGTTTGCCAGAGGGTAGGGAACGGAAAGGGTGCAGCAGATCCTGCTGGACTGACCGAAGTTCGGCGAGTTGGGATCCATCAGGCTTTCACCGCGAATACATACGGTGTACTCACCCGGGGCAGCCACAGTCGTCTGGTAGGACTGGGTGTTACCGGCAAGAGTGGCCAGATTCACCGGAGGTTGCGAACCATCCGCGGGGCCAAACTCAATGATGATCGTGTCGTAAGCGTCGGTATTAACCCAGTTGAAGAATGCGATCTGGCCGATGGAGCTGCACTCCAAAGCTTTCGGTGCGATCGGATCGACGACTTCACAGTAGATCTTGTCACTGAGTGCACGCCCAGAGTCATCGACACCTTGCACGGAGTAGGTGTAGGTTCCCGGCTCGGGAAGCACTTCTGTGTAGGTGACCGCTGTTCCGGAGATCGTGGCGCGAAGCTGATCGTCCCGGAAGATACGGATGTTTTCATAAATCGTGTCAGGGCCATTGGTCCAGTTAATGGTGGCTTCCACATCATTGCTGACCGGGTTTGGCTCAGCAAAACAGCTGGGCAGGTAAGGGGGCTGCAAGACATTGATCATGCAGTGGGTCGGCAAGGTTTCGCTTCGGTCTCCACGCGACACAAGGGTGTAGGTATGGGGGCCATACGAAACGTCGATATCGGAGTAAGACTGGGCGCCACCTGGAGTGGTCGCAATCAGGTTTCCGTCACGATAGACATCCGTGGAAGAGTAGTTGTCGTTGTTATGCCACTCGAGGGTCACATTGCGACCCTGAGAGGTGCACTCGAAGTTGGAAATCGGCGTCAGTACACGAATCATGCTCGACTTTTTAACGGTCGTGATGTGTCTGCGATTTCCGCGGACTCTGTAGGTGTGATCCCCGTAGGCCACATTTGAGTCGGTGTAGGTTTCAGTATCACCAGGAAGTGTGGCCAACAGCATGCCATCACGGAACAACTCAACGGTGTCGTAAACGGCCCGATTGTTCCAAGTGACGGTCACAACCTGACCGACTGCACTGGTTTGAACCTGATTCGGTGAACGGAGTTCCTTGCCGAGGAAGAAGTAGGCAACACCGGCACGGAAACGACCGTAAGGACTGGCACCAGGGGCACCGATGACGAGGTCGTTGGCGCGGTCGTCGTTGATATCACCAACTCCACCCACGGAACGTCCCACGGACTGGTTGTCATGGACTCCCAGGTAGGCTCTGCCTTCCTGCTGGTGAAGATCGAGCACTTCATTGGCTCCAAGATCCTGTCCACCATTGACGCGATGAGCGCTGCCTTTTTCCTGCTCAAGAATCACGGTTCTCGGGATACCAACGATGTGATCGTCAAGGCCATCTCCAGAGTGGTCATAGATACCGTGAACCGTCTGGCCATCTTCATCATTGTCGAAAAGGGTTTTGTAGGCAGTGATGCCTGGACCACCCTGACCGAGATGAATCGTTGCCGGGCGATCAGCGGATCCACGCACCAGATAGGCAATCGTCTGCAAAGTGGTGGGATCCTGATCGTGAAGGGAACGGCTGATCAAAATCTCGGAATCACCGTCGTTGTCGGCATCCCCTGCTCCAGCGACAGATTGACCCAGCTCATGGTCACCATCGGGAACGCGAATTTTTGTGCCGGAAAGACCGTAGTCCGAGAGATTGTTCAAGTTGACGTTGGGTCCTGTGGACATTCCACCATAAACCACCCAGACCCGTCCGGCGTTAATACCGCCGTCGTCAGGATGGCGCATGGCGGTGATCGCGATGTCATCGTGACCGTCACCATCGAAGTCTTCGAGGTCAGCAACGGAGTGACCGACATTGTCACTGTTGCCACCGGTTTTGAAGCGTGTCACAGAAGAGTGACCGAATTTCAGATCGATGGTTCCAGAGAGCATGCCCCCGTAGATGAGGTATGCGGCACCGCTGTTGGAAGATCCATGCTCCTCATCCGGCGCACCGATCAGGAGATCGGCATATCCATCAGAGTTGAAGTCTCCAGCACCACTGACAGAGTAGCCAAAGTGACCCGATTCCTGTCCACCAATAAAGGTGACGCCGAGGCTACCCAGTGATCCGACGTGGATGACAGAGGGAAGGTTGGCTGAACCATAGATCAGGTAGGCACGTCCATTGCCGTCCTCATCCGATCCACCGCTTCCATAAGAATTTGGGGCTCCGATCAGGAAGTCGGAAATCCCGTCACCGTTGACGTCTCCTGCATCGGAGACCGAGTAACCGAGAAGGTCTCCCGCATGTGAACCGACGATTTTAATCGTGGTACCAGGTGTCGGGTTCTTCAGGTCGATTTCAGTCTCGATATTGGGGGAACCCAATACGATGTAGGCATGGCCCCTGCGACCATCCGAGGTGTTGTCATTTTCCGGTGCTCCAAGAATGGTGTCTTTGTAACCATCCATGTTGACATCACCGGCACCGGATACGGATTTACCCAGATTTGAGTCTGAGCGTGCACCGTAAACCTTGATTTGGGCGGTATCCACGAACACAGCATCACCAGCAACTGTGACGTCGCTGCAAAAGACACCGGTTACCAATACAAAAATCGCCAGTAGCAAAGTGGCAAGGCGATGACGAAGGAGCTGAGACATAACTTCTCCCGGGCAAAATAGGGGAATCCATGTTCCATGGAAGAATCCACGTGCACTTTTGACGGGTGCAGGGGACACACCTCCCATAGAGATAAATCAAAACTTCCTGCCTGAACGATCAGGCGGGTTAATAAAACAGTTACGACACAAGAATAGGATTACAAAGTCGGTGATTCAACCATTGTAAATCACATGACTTCATGAAGTTATTCAGCCATGAGTGAATGTGGAGGCTGCCACAACGAAAAAAAGCCTGTGGAGACTTGTAAGTCTCCACAGGCTTGCAGTTTACGAACTGTATTCTGTATCGATTCAGGAGGTGTAGGTCTTTGCATTTGTATCTTGAATGACATTCATGTCAGTCATGACACTTTTTACGCTGTTAGCCACCACAGCATCAGCGTTGTTATTGACGGTGCACTCCGTGGCGGTCGTGGCGCAAGCGGCTGCAACCGTCTTGCAGGTGTAGTAGGCGCACAAGCCAATAAAGAAGGGGAAAAAGGCCGGGGTCAGGGCGCTGACGATGTTGGAGCTGCCGGCACTGTTAATGAAGGCACCAGCGGTAAAGACCACGCAGGAAACAATGAAGCCATTGGCAAGCTTGTTCCAGAAGGTGTTGGCCTCAACAACGTTATCGACGTTGCCAGAGAAGACCTGGAAGCCGTTCTTCCACATACTTGCAGTGCAAACCGAGAAACAGATCACCATAGCCATGGCGACGATTCCGGAGAACACGTTGAAGTCAAAGTTGTTGGTCACGGTGTAGTTGGTGGCAATGGTGCACAGGGCATAGAAACCCAGGAGACCACTGACGACGCGAGCCGTGGGGAAAATCACACTATTAATGTTGTTGGTCGCAATTTGACCGTTGTTGACGTTGTTCATATCCATACCCTTTCGGTTTTGGCCATAGGCCTTTCAAGGCCACTGGGGCCACGGGCGAGTCCTTCCCGCCCAATGGATTCCTCGACACATGCACTGGTGATCTGTAGGAAAAACTCTGAAAAAGGCTATTTTTGCCTAAATAGTGCTGATTCTGCCCTGAAGCACTGACTCGAGTGCGTGGGACAAAGTCTCCGCATTGCAAAAAGACTCGGTATAGGCACGCCCACCGGCGGCGAGGTCTCTTCTCAACCCGGTTTCCTGCGACAACTTCAGGATCGCCCGGGAGATGGCTTCGGGTGAGTCGTTTTCCAGGAGAAGTCCCGCCTTGGGCGGAATCAGTTCAGGCAGCAAGCCACGTCGGGAGGCGATGACCGGAACTCCACTGGCCATGGCTTCCCTGGCAGCACGACATGTTCCATCCGAACCCGGAACCAGAAAGATCAGCATATCCATCTGAGCGAGTTGACCGGGGTACAGCTCTGAATCCAGATAACCCGGGAAGTGGATACGATCAGTAAAGCCACTTTGTCTGGCAGGCTCTTTTGCAACTTCGTCCTGATGGGTTCCGCGTCCGAGTATGTGCAGGTGCAGTGCAGGGTTTTCCTTTGCAGCAAGTGAGAAGCCCCGAATCAACTCAGCGAATCGCCGGTGATGTTGCATTCTGGCCACGACTCCTATGTGTATCGAATCCTGTTCCTTGGCGATCGGGGTTTCTTTCGATTCAGGTTGGAAGCGAAGGAGATCGACGATGGGAGGGTGTTCCAAAATCCGGTTTTGACTGATTTTCCAGGAGTGCAGATTTCGAGTGGCCGATGGGGTGGGCGTGATCCACAGATCTGTTCGGGAGCGACAGTATCTACCGCGTAAATTTTTTACAGGATCCAGATCATATTGGCTTTTGACGATGGGGGGGGATTGCGGTTCTTTTACCAGGCAACCCAGGAGGTGGTCACTGGGGAGGTGGCAATGAATCCAGTCCGGCTTTTCTTCTTTGATCTGTTGCTTGAGGGTTTTGAAGTCATTCAGAAATTGCCCTAATCGAAAATGCTTCGGCAAGAACAGGTCTGAACGGGGATCTAATCCCCGCTCAGTGGCAATCTCGGAAAGGTGGTTGGGAGATCCAAGGGGAGGGTTACCACAGAAGAAGGTGACCTCGTGGCCAAGGTTCTGCTGAGATTTCGCCAACAAAAGTGCAAGGTCTGCTGGCCCGGTGAATTTGTAGTTTGAAAACAGGTGAAAAATTTTCACCCGTCGCCCCCGGATTTCACCAGTGAAGGAGGCAGCTTTCTGGGGGGCTTCCATTCAGGGCCGCGATGATTCCTGGGTTGGGAATCTGGATCGAGGCCCCTTCGCTTCAGTTGGCGCCTCTCCCAGAGGCAAGCATATTTGAGGAAGACATAGATCATCCCGAGGCCTGCCAGAATGAATCCGGCGAATCCATCCCGATAACCTTTCTGAAGAACCAGCATTCTGAAAAATCTCCAAGGAGCTCGGAGAAGCATTCCCAGCAGTGGACTTCCCACTCCATGAAGGTCCATTTCCTTGCCCGAAATGCCAGTAAAGAAATCCATTCCTTCAATGTGATGATGAAGATCGCGGAATGAATAGTGGAGCAGGTCCCCTTTCAATTTCATGGGAGTCCCTTGAATTGAAATTCGATCGTGAGGATTCATTCCCGCCCAGTGAGCTTTTTGTCGATTGAAAACCCGAATCTTTCGATCCGGGTACCAGCCACTATTTCGGATCCATTGACCCAAATGCCAAGTTCGCCTGGGCATTGAAAAACCCGGAACCTCAGGCTCGGTTTGCAGGTTCTGGATAATTTCTTCCCGAAGCTCTTCAGAAACCCGCTCGTCCGCATCGAGAGAGATGATCCAGTCCGTCTTGGAGAGCGAGATTGCCCTGTTCTTTTGTTCAACGTGGCCAGGCCAGTCGGTCACATGAACGTGATCTGTGTATTCTCGGGCAATCTCGACGGTTCTGTCTGTCGATCCTGAATCGACAACGATGATGGTTGAAACCCAACTGAGGGATTCCAGACATTCACGGATGTTGCCTTCTTCATTGAAGGTGATCACCGTGGCTGTCAGTTCAATCATGACTTGTCACCGATTTCATCTGCAGTAAGGAATCGGGGTGACCATTGCGGATTGAGGTTGGGGTCCATCTCACAACGCAAGCGATGGAACTCTCTCAGTGCCTCTATCTGTGGATCACCCAGTTCATAGCGAATGTTTTCATGAAGGTAATGCAGGGCGGAAGGCAAATCGAGGACTCCAGGGTTCTCCCGACAGTAGATCTTTGCAATTGAATTACGACTTGAGAGTCCCTGCCGGGCTGATTCATGAATCGAATCCACCACCCATTGGGGGATCGTAGGTCGAGCCAGCCACACAGCAAATACGAAGGGAAGTCCGGTCCTTTCCTTCCACATCGTTCCCAGATCATGGCGGGGGTATGGAGAGTGGGCATTTTCCAATGCCGGATCTCCGATGAGGAGAACCGAATCTGATTTGTGATCCGATTCAAGTGGTGAGAGATCCGATTGTCCAACAGAGATTTCCAGAGGAGGCAATCCGTCCAGATGTCTCAAGACAGAGAGCAGTGCCACTGAAGAATTACTGGCCTTGTCGACCGAAACAGTTCGTAGGTTCTTCCACTCAGTGTCACCAAAGAGAAGAATCGATCCGACTGCTCCATCACAAGAGATGCAGTGACCAGGAAGAATTCGATAGTCTTCTGACCTGCAAGCTTCCACCTGAGGAACCAATGCGACGTCCAAGTGCTTCTGGCGCAATTTTGCTGCCAGATTGCTGGGGAGGTCATGAAGAACTTCCCAACGATGATCCACGTCCTCCAGTTTTAGACAGAGAGGGTCAGCATTCAGGAAGTTGATGGAGCCAATAACAGGTTTCAACGGGAGTGTTCACTTTCCGGAAGAAAAGGGAGGCATTGCTTGAGGGCGGCTTTCATCAGGTTTCGATCTCCACCGGTTGCACAGTAAAGAAACCTGAATCGGTCACCGGCTGTGAGCCGAGAGCCTCCTTTGTTGAGGATCTTCGCATAGGAACGGGCCAGTCTTGCGAGATTTCCTGTCCTGTTCGCACCCGGCGGTACAGAGCCCGGATCCAGATCTACCAGAAGCGATTTGACCGGGGCCTTTGCATCTGCATTGACCATAATATTCATGAGATTGAGGTCACCATGGAGGAAGCCTGCGCTATGGAAGCGGTGGATCAGCTCACCTGTGCTGCGAATCTGGGTTCGGGCAGGAGGTGTTTTATTGATTCCCAGCAGATCGCTGATGGAAATGACATTCTCTTCCAATTGGATGATTTGGGCGACTTCGAAACCGAGACCCATTCGTGTTGCCGAAAATGCCAACACTCTTGAAGACGGGATTCCTGATCTGTGCAATCGATCAGAAAGGACCAATTCCTCCACGAAACGCCGAGTGGAAAAGTAGGTCTTTCGATTGAATCGGGACAGAAATCCTCCACGGCGGCATAACTTCCACATGAACTTGTCCGATTTTGAAATCGAATAGACAGGGTGCTGCGTTCTTCCCGGCAAGTGCTCATAAGCTGGAGTAGACGGTTTACCCGACATGAACCCCAGTTTTTCGAGGATTGGCTGAGAATCCCCGAAGTAATGCACAGTTCTTCCCTGATCCCGATGAATCAGGGGCACTCTGGCTTCAGCAGAATGAGGGGAGTCCTTTGGAAGGGAACTCGGGGGGCTTGAGTCTGTGGAGGCTGGGTCAGTCACGGATCATGCCTCACTGCCGGATTTGGCCGAACAGTTGCCTGGTATCCCGAATGATCGGCAAGTCGACCATGATCAAAAAAGACGTCGCGATTGAAAAGTATGGTCGGACCGAGTGGATTCGAACCACCGACCTCCACGGCCCCATCGTGGCGCGCTACCAAACTGCGCTACGGCCCGACCCTTTGACAAATCAGCATTTCCAGAAACCTGATGCTAGTCAGGAAGATTCTCCCGTCAAGCGTTCGGGCCATCTTCTGTAGAATTTGAGTCCACAGATAGATCTCCGGTTCCCTTCAAATCGGGCGCAGAGCCCATTTGGGGAATCTCATCCGTTGGCACGATCACCCCGCCTGAAATCGTGAATCTCAGTACTTCGTCGACACTCAAGTCGAGTGGAATGATCTCGTCTCGGGGAACCAGAATCGTGTATCCGGTGATTGGCGTGGGACTGGAGGGGATGAAGATGGCGACCATGGGGCCTCCATGCTTTTCCTGAATCGTCTTGAATCCATTGCTGGTCACGAATCCAAGGGACCAGATTCCCATTCTCGGATACTGAACTGCCACTGCAGTGTCGTATTCGATTTTGTTTTTTTCCTCAAAGAAGAACTCTGTCACCTGTTTGGCATACGGGTAGATGATTTTGATGAAAGGGATGCGCTTGATCAGACCTTCGATCAATTTCAGCAGTTGTCTTCCCAGGACTCCACGGAAGATAATACCCACAGCGAGCACGAGGAAGATGGCGATGATGAACCCAAGCCAGTTTGGGCTGATTTGCTCAACTTGCTGAGAGAAGGGAATGTCACCGGCTCGTTCCGGGAGGCCACTGTCATCGATGGCTTCATCCAGTTGCCAATCCTGAAGCTTGACGGTGTCTTTCCAAAAGTACTCTTTGGCGATTTCGGAGGAGAAACCTTTACGGATCAGGCCTGTGATCGGTTGTGCAATTTTCTCGTCAAGGAAGTTGTAGGAGACCGTGATGATGATAATGGTCAGTACCGTGGGTAGCAGAGTTGCCAACCCGGTAATGAAGGCCCGCATCAAACTTCCACGGGGTTTTGAAGTTGTCTTCGCCATGGGGGCCTCCTCATTCGATTCAGGATCTTCCGCATTTAGGCTTTGGCGATCAAGGGAGATCATTCTGCTCAAGATTAGTTCTTGGGACAAGTTTTGCTGTCTTTCTGGAGTTCTGCGGTGATTTCTGTACCCTGATTCCTGATTAGGGCCATATCCTTCGGGATACCCTCGGAATGCCTCCGTGCCCGGGCCTGTCCGGGTATCGGATACAGAAACAGAGCCAAGGACGGGAATCAGCGATGAGTCAGGTCACACTCTCTGGATTGACTCCGACCAGTTCGGGAATCCATCTGGGGAACTACTTCGGTGCTGTTCGCCAGTGGATCGACCTCCAGAGGGAGGGCGGAGCGCACTACTTCATCGCCACCTACCACGCCCTGACCACCGTCAAAAAAGCCGAAACACTCCGCGACAACATTTTCGGTATTGCTTGTGATTATTTGGCCTTGGGACTCGATCCTGAAAAAGCGGTGATTTACCGGCAGGAAGATGTTCCAGAGGTTTGTGAGTTGTCCTGGGTTCTCTCGACACTGACCCCGATGGGGCTCCTTGAGCGTTGTCATGCATATAAAGACAAGGTCGAAAAAGGAATTTCTGCGGATCATGGTCTTTTCGCCTATCCATGTCTCATGGCTGCAGACATTTTGATCGTCCGATCCCATCGCGTTCCGGTGGGACAGGATCAGAAGCAACACGTAGAGGTGACCCGGGATATCGCAGGAAAATTCAATCAACTGTATGGCGAAGTGTTTCCACTTCCTGAGCCACTGATCCTTGAAGGACAGGCTGCCAAGGTTCCCGGTGTGGATGGCCAGAAGATGAGCAAATCCTACGGGAATGACCTGGGGATCTTTGAACCGGAGAAAAAACTTCGAAAAAAGATCATGGGTATCGTCACCGATTCTCAGGGGGTGGATGATCCCAAGGATCCCGAGGGCAACACGATCCATGAACTCTACAAGTTGGTAGCGCCGCAAGAAAAAGTCGACGAGATGGCGGACAAGATGCGATCAACAGGCATCGGTTATGGATACGGTCACGCCAAGCAGGAACTTTTTGAGGCCCTCCTTGAGCATTTCGCCGATGCACGAACTGCAAGGGCGAATCTGGAGAGTGATCCAGACAAGGTTGAGGAGATTCTCAGGGAGGGTGCACGGAAGATCCGCCCCATCGTCGAGGAGACGATGGAAGCGGTTCATCAGGCGATCGGTATCCAGTCCCGTTCCGAGAGGTCTTGAGACGGATACGGGTCTTGAGACGGAAACGGGTCTTGAGACGGAAACGGGTCTTGAGACGGATACACGGATCAGATTCTGGTCGGGAATTCTCCGCACATTTCACGGACCTGAGAGCGAATGCTCCGATGGAGTGAAGTGTCCTCCGGATTTTTGAGAACTTCAAGAATCCAACTGCCGATGCGTTCGATCTCAACATCTCCCATTCCCCGACTGGTGACAGTAGGAGTTCCAATGCGGATTCCGCTGGGTCTCAGGGGAGGATTCGGGTCATGGGGAATCATGTTCATGTTGACGACGATTCCAGCTTCACCCAGAGCCCGTTCCGCAATATCTCCCGTCAGATCCAATGAGCGAACGTCCGCCAACACCATATGATTGTCGGTGCCTCCTGCGACCAGTCGAACTCCGCCGTCCATGAGGATCTGCCCAAGTTTTTGAGCATTGGTGACAATACTGCGGGCATATTCGCGGAACTCTTCAGACATCGCTTCACGGAAACAGACCGCTCTCGCAGCGACCAGGTGCATCAACGGGCCACCCTGATCTCCCGGGAAAACTCCGGAGTCAATTTTGCGTGCCCATTTCTTGCGACAGAGGATCAATCCGCTGCGCGGCCCTCTGAGAGTTTTGTGGGTCGTGGTGGTGACGACATCGGCATGGGGGACAGGACTGGGATGGACGCCGGCGGCAACCAACCCGGCGATGTGTGCCATGTCGACCATGAATTTGGATTCCACCTCATCCGCTACCTTGCGGAAAGCCTCAAAGTCGATCACGCGAGGATAGGCACTGGCACCGGCAATAATCAGCTGGGGCTGTACCTCCTTGGCAATTTTCAGCACCTCGTCGATGTCGATGGTTTCAGTTTCTGCATTGACGGGATAGTGGGTGAAGTTGTAGACCTTGCCGGTCAGGCTCACCTTTGCACCGTGCGAAAGATGTCCACCGTGGGCGAGATCCATCGCCAGTACCTTGTCTCCCGGTTTGAGAAGAGCAGAGTAGGCAGCGATGTTCGCCTGAGTTCCTGAATGGGGCTGCACATTGGCATGGTCGGCACCGAAGAGTTCCTTTGCACGATCCCGTGCCAGATTTTCTGCTTCGTCAACCACTTCGCAGCCCCCGTAGTAGCGTTTACCCGGGTAGCCTTCAGCATACTTGTTGGTCAAGACGGATCCCTGGGCAGTCAGGATCGCTTCACTGACGATGTTTTCACTGGCGATGAGGTTGATCTCATTTCGCTGCCGTTCCTCCTCGCGAGTCACGATGGCGGCGATGTCGGGATCGGAATTTTCCAATGTTTCCATGATCATTTCCTCTTTCACTGTGATTCCGTTTCTGTTCGGTTTCTGTGGCGCAACCAATGCTCAATGAAAGGCTGCAATTCACCGTCGAGTACGGCATCGACGTTACTGGTTTCGTGGTCAGTTCGATGGTCTTTGACCATCTTGTAGGGGTGCATGACATAGGATCGGATCTGACTGCCAAAAGCGATGTCACTTTTTGAACCCTGGATGGCATTCATTTCTTCGCGCCGCTTTTCTTCCTGCACCTCGATGATCCTTGCCTTGAGAACCCTGAGAGCCTGGGCCTTGTTGGCATGCTGACTGCGTTCATTTTGGCATTGGACGACGATCCCGGTGGGCATGTGAGTGATGCGAACCGCCGAGTCGGTCGTGTTCACGTGCTGGCCTCCAGCTCCGCTAGCACGATAGGTATCGACGCGAAGGTCAGAGTCGACGATTTCTACGCCATCTGTATTGTCGGTTTCCGGTGTGACACGAATGGAACAAAATGCGGTCTGTCTGCGTGCCTGTGCGTCGAACGGGGAAATTCGAACGATCCGGTGCACACCGGATTCAGAACGCAGGTAGCCATATGCATAGTCCCCTGAAAGGTGGATCGTGGATGACTTGAGGCCGGCTTCTTCACCGTGCTGTTCATCGATGATCTGGGTTTTGTAGCCCTGTTTTTCACCCCAGCGAAGGAACATGCGTTGAACCATCAGGGTCCAGTCTGCGGCGTCAGTGCCACCTGCACCGGACTGAATTTCGATGTATGCGCTTGCCTGGTCGTATTTCCCATTGAGGAGCGTTTTCAACTCAAGGCTCTCTGCACTTTCCTGAAGCCTCAGGGTTTCCGATTCTGCTTCCTCCAGAGATTCTTCATCCGACTCTGATTCCGCAAGCTCCATGAGGACCTGTACGTCTTCCAGTCCCTGTTCAAGTTTCTCGATGGACTGAACCGAAGACTTGGTCGACTTCATCGACTGGATAATTTTCTCTGCGGCTTCCCGGTCGTCCCAGAAATCCTGGGCGGACATCTTCTCTTCCAGGCTCCCCAGTTTTTCCTTGAGCTCGTCAAATCGGACGGCATGGCGGATTCGTTCGAGGAGTAGTTGGATGCTCTTCAGTCGAGCCTTGGTCTCGGCACTCAAGGTGACCCGCTCCTCGTCATGGGGAAGTTTCAGAACCCGGTGAATACGAACTGTTTCCATCATGTCGACAGGGATGCCCCGAAACAAGCCTAACGGCGAGCCATGGGAAGGAATTTATCGATCGGGAGTGGAGAGAGGGATAGAGGGCAGGACAGGAGGGGGGTCTGGCGAGAGCCAAGAAAGGGACTGCTCTCACCGGAAAAAGAAGAAGGGCCCGAAGGTTTTCCCTTCGGGCCCTGTTTCTACCAGGTGGATTAAGCGGATTCACCGCTTCCCCCGTCAGAGGCGCGGGTTAACGAACCCACCTCCTGATAGAGCCACGGACAATCATCAATGGACCACCTCCTTTCTTGGTTTGGAGTTTCCCGGTCTCACGTGGACGTGACACCCACAACCGGGCACCGTCCTCACTGGCAGCGTCCTGCCAGTGGAAAAAGTCTCGCAAAACTCCGCAGTACCTGCGCACGCCGCAGGTCACCCTGCAGAGGGACCCTGTTCGGATCCACAACTCCATGATATCACCAAACCTGGAATCCACGAAAGATCCCACTTTGACGGCCCATGGTGGAGCCCGAGAGAGGAAAATTTTCAGTGCATTCGGCAAAAGAGCCACAGTCTGAACCCGCAATAAAGGGTGAGAACGGTCCACTTCCTGTCGGCAGGCTCGCCCCCAGTCCGACCGGTGTTCTCCATTTGGGCAATGCCCGCTCCTTTTTGTTTGCGTGGCTGTCGATGCGAAAGCAGGGCGGGAAATTGCTTTTGAGAATCGAGGATCTGGATGGTCCACGCGTGCGACAGGGGGCGACGGAATCCGCCATCGAGGATTTGCAATGGTTGGGCCTGGACTGGGACGATGAAATCCGTATCCAGAGCCAGTTTCGGCAGCATCATGAGGCGGCGTTGAGTGAGTTGGTCAAACAGAAGGTCGCCTACCCCTGCGTTTGTACGCGGAGGGAGATCGAGGAAGCGGCCAGTGCTCCCCATGAATCGAAACTGCCGCCTTCCGAGATGGTCTACCCCGGTACCTGTCGTGATCAGTGGTCCTCGCTCGAGGAGGCTAAAAGTGCCACGGGGAGGGATCCGGCCTTGAGATTGAGGCTCGAAGATGGTTCGGTTCCCTTTGAAGATGGGTTTCGGGGGAAAGAGGAGGGGGCATTGGCGGGGGATTTTGTTCTCCGAAAGCGAGATGGAACCCCGTCCTATCAGTTGGCTGTCGTCGTCGATGATGCCGCAGATGGGGTGACAGAAGTGCTGAGAGCAGATGATCTGATCCCTTCAACCCCGCGTCAGATCCTCCTATACCGATATCTGGGTTGGAGCCCACCGGCTTTTATTCATGTCCCCCTTTTGGTGGGGCCGGATGGGTTGCGATTGGCCAAGCGCCATGGAGATACGAGCCTTGCCCACTATCGCCGGCAGGGGGTCACGCCTGAGGAGATCGTCGGTACCCTGGCGAGCCTGAGTGGTCTCGCACCGGAGGGGCAAAAATTGCGTCCAGAAGACCTGATCGACCACTTCGATCTCGCGAAAGTGACGCCGGCTCCGGTGGTTTGGGATGGCATGAACCGTTCACCTGCAGTGGACGCAGACCGGGATTGAAGTTTTTTTGTGATTCCGGCATATTTGGTGTGTCGGGTTGCCGCCCCGGCAGCAATCTCGGAGTCGCCAAATTTACCGATCAAAGATCACTTCCCTGTGGGAAGTGAAAAAGCCCTTTTCCAAAGTGGCCGTTCTGCCACAAATTGATTCAAGAGATGACCTGTCTTTGAACAGGTGTCCAACCCTCTTGGATCTGCTGAAATGCTCAGCCCCGGTTTTCTTCTCATGCCTCATTCTGGTGGCATTTTCGAGCCCTTCACATGCACAGTCTGTTTCACAACTGATCGATGAACTGTCTGGCGACCGACCGTTGATCGAGGGCGAGCTCTTCAATATTCACTTACCTGAATCCGGGGATGACCGTCGTGTGGAAGTCCTCCTCAAAACTGCAGAGTCAGAAATCAGTCTCGCTTCCTTCTATGTGGATGGGAAGGAAGCGAATCTGGGAATCAGTGGTGAGGAACTTTGGGGGCCTGATCCCGGTCGAGTACCTGAAGGTCAAGTCGTCACCAGAATCTGGAATGAGTCGGGAGATTTGATCGATCTTCTGACAATCCAAAACTGGAACCAGAAACCCTGGTATCCGACCGGCGGAAGCCGCAAAGAGGTCATGAACCGGGTCTCAAAAAACTTGCGGGATGGAAATCCCATAGTTGCCTATCGGGAACTGAAGGAACTGAAGGCTTTCGCTACGAACCGTGAAGAAGAAGCGGAGTGGTATCGGTTGAATGCCTCCGTTCTCGATGTCTTTGCAAGGATTGATCGTGTTCAGGGTCCCCGATCGAAAAGAGATCTCACACGCGCTTTTGAATTGGCTCCCGAAGGATCGCCGGTTCAAACGAGAGCCTTGATTGACAGAGCGAAAAGAGCACGGGAAGAAAGTTCGAGCAGTTCCGATGCCGGTGAAAGCCGGCAAGCCCTGATCCAATCGTTGGATGATGCCCGCAGTGCATTGAACAAAGCCACAGCCAGCGGGGACAGGGCTTTGGCTGCGGCGGCATTGGTGGAAATATCACAGACCGCCGCAGCGAGAGGCTGGCTCACAGAAACGAGAACGGCAGTGGAATCTGCCCGGGAGTTGAAGGGTGATCTGGAGACGCTCTGGAAGACTGATCTGGCTCTGGCAAAAGTTTATCAATTCCGGAGCGAATACCCGCTCGCCATTGAGCACGCCAGGCTTGCTGTGGCGACCGTGGAACAGATTCGCTTGCGATACAGTTCCGATCACGCCGCCATGTTCCAGCGTCGAGAGCCCGCATTCCTGTTGACGGAACTCTTGGCACAATCCGGAGAAGTCCTCGCTTCCCTGCATGCTTCAGAATTTCTGCGGGTGCGCAATCCTGGTGAAGTCCCTCCTGATGTCAAACAGATCGAGGCTCTCGCAGTGGAAGCGGGAGATGATTTCACGGTTCAGGTCATGGTGAACTGTGGAACCCGATTGCTGACATGGACGACCCACGCAGGTTTATGGAAGTTGAGCCTTGTGGATTGTGAAAAGGGTGAGTTGGTCGGCTTCATAAACCGACTTCACTCCAGTCGCGGTAAAGACCTCGAATCTGCGGCGTGGATTTCCTCAAAGTTGTTCGGGTCGGGGGTGCCGGTCACTGAGAGATTGTTGCTGGTACCGTTGGACGAGTTGAGAAGAATTCCCTGGGGAATGTTGCCCGTCTCAGGACGATCGCTGATGGATCGAACCGCGGTCAGTCTGCTGCCGAATCTGAAGTCCGCTTCACGGGAGCTTTCATACCTGCCAGCGGAAGACTGGTTGTCTCTGGTGGATCCCGATGTCCCGGAAAAAGCCCGGTTGCCCGGTGCCAGAGCAGAGGGGGAGACGGTCGCCAAAAAATTGGCCAGCTCGATGGTTCTCTCGGGTGGGGCTGCGACCGTGACCGGGCTTGGGGATCAACTTCATGGCAAGAAGGTCTTGCACCTGGCGTGTCATGGGGACTTCGACCCACGCGACCCCCAATCCTCATCCCTTCGATTGACTCCGGACCAGAATTTCACGGATGGAAAGTTGTTGGCGAGAAATTTGGCTGGCTGGAATCTTTCCGACTGTCGCCTCGTTTTACTCACAGGTTGTGAGACTGCACTGGCTGGGGGGCCCGGATCTGATGATCTGGCAGGCTTTCCTCGAGCAGTTTTGGAAGCGGGATGTCAGGGGATTCTGGGGTCACTGTGGCCTGTCGAAGATGAAGTGACCCGTCAAATAACGCTCCATCTCATCGACTCAGCCAGAGCCCGAATTTCGCCTGCAGAGGCTCTCAGAGAGGCCTGCAGGTCGATTCGCGATAAATCGACAACTGACCGTGTTTCTGGCTGGAGTGGCTGGGTTCTGGTTGAGAATGGAAGATAACGTGCCGATAATCGATATCTTGAGCACTGCGACCCTGTGCAGGGGCCCCAATCCGGGCTCTGCCGACTCTCGTAGAAATGCCGAAACAAATCGCCTGCTGGAGAGTCGATTCCCACTCAAAATGGGAAACTCCGTTTATTCTCTGGCGTGTAGAGATCGGCTGACCATCTGTCGAAGTGGACCCGCAGTCTCACTCGCAGGAGCAAGGAAGAAAATGGACCGTTCCAAAAAGTCCGCATTTGTCAGCAACCCCGGTCGTAAGAGACGGGAAAGATTCAATTTCGGTTGGATCGTGCTCACTTTGTGCGTGGCCTTCTTTGCCCAAGTCCCAGTTGCCGACGCTCAGGTCCCCAACATCACCTTTGTCGAGCTTTTTCATGCTGAAACCGATGAGGTGTTTCAGTTTTTGAATGACACTCAAGGGCTGAAAAAGTTTGTCGACGACAAGACCATCAGTCGTGTTGCTGGCCGTGAGAACTCTCTGATGATCAATGGCACAAAGGAAATTACAGAATCGCTGATCAGAACGATTCGCAGCTTTGAACAGGTGGGAATTCGGGATCGACTCAAGCAGGAATCGATCACGGTCAAATATGCCGGAATCCAGTTGGTTCTGGAGTCGCTGGCAGCCAGCAAGGTTTGCCAGGTCTATCACCGAACCGAGGAAGTCAAGACTGACGCAGTCAAACAGGGAAACAGGACCATCACCCGCAAATATGAGAAAGCGGTCTACTCAAAGTATGAGGCTGCCAGCGGAACGATGCTCCAATCCTGGGATCTTCCGGAATACCCATACGTTCTGGAGATCCCGCATGTCGACCCGATTTCACTGCCCCCTGTCAAGTTGGGCACTGGAATCGAAGACGCTTCTCTCTCTCTGACCTTTGAGGAATCACCATCGACGGAAACACGAAATCGTATTCTGATGGTGGGCACGGATGAGGATCTGAAACGGATTGAAGAATTCATTGCCATGATCGATGTGCCCGCAAGGCAGATCATGATCGAGGTGCAGATCATCGAACTGGAAGCGGACGCTCTTTCCGATCTGGGAGTCGATACACTCGCCTTTGAAAAACGCAATTCGGTAGTGAATTTCGCCTCTCCTCTGCCGGGAGAACCCCTTCCCGAGATCAGCAGCAATTTCAATCCCATTCAGCAATCGGGTCTCTCTTTCCTCTTTGATGACACGGCCGAGGCTCTGTCCTCCCAGTTTCTTGCTGGTGTTCATGCACTGGTTCGCAACGGTGACGCGATTATCAAAGCACGTCCCAAGTTGTACGCGCTGGACGATCGCCAGAGTCAGCTTCACCTTGGAGAAAAGATTCCAACCTTCATCTCTACCGACGTCGTCCGTGACGTCAGTGGTGGAAACTTTGTCGAGAATGCCAACAAGGTTGGAACTGAGCACATCGGTACGACTCTGGTCGTCAAGCCTCGAATCAGTGGTAATGACGAAAACGAAGTCTCGATGCTGGTCGATATCACCGTCAATAATCTTCAAGGAAGACAGCGGGTCTTCGAGGAGGACCTGCTGGGAATCCCGCAGGTGGCGACCCGGAATTTCAGGGGACAGGCAAGGGTTAAAAACCATCGGCCCCTGATCCTTGGTGGTCTGATCAAGGAAAGTGAATTCGATACCAAAAATTCCATTCCCGGATTGGGCGACCTTCCGGTTATTGGAGGATTTTTCGGACGCAAGAGTTCCCAGAAACAGCGTTCTGAAATCATCATCGTTCTGACTCCGCACATTCTTTCGGAAGATGGGGTCGATCCCATTTCCACTCCGAAAGAGAGTCGACACTTCGATACTCGCAACAGTGTGCTCTTCAATGATCGCTACATTCTCAAAGGGCGTGACCTTGTCGGACTCGATCCCATCAGCAGAACGCCGGTGGAGGGATTCTCCCGCGCTGAAGTGGTCGACTTGACCTTGCTGAGCATCGTCAAGAAACGCGAACTCATCAGCCGCCTGAAGATTTTTGAAGATTATCTGCCGGAAGCGACCGAGAAACTGAGCATGCTCAAACTCAGGCATCCGGAGAAGTCGGTTGCGACCTGGTCCAAGAACGAGCGTCAGCTCTTCTTCCAGGCGGCGGCAATTCTGGTCGAAAACATCAAAAGCCTGAATCCTGACCTTGATTACGATGACGTGGTGTCCCCTCGCAGGGAAATCGTGGTTCCCACGAGTCCCTATGCGGTCAGCCTTTCCTTCGACAAGTTGAAGACCTTCTATGAGAAGGGGGACCTGGTCGTCATGAGGGGTGAAACTGACCTTTCAGACGAAACCATTTCCTTGTTGAGGACTTTCGACAAGGACAGCCTTCAGGATTTTGCTGTCTTCATTGATGGACTTGGACGTGAAGCGAACCAGCACGGCAAGTTCAGGAATCTGCTCGAGGAGCAGTATCAGATTCTGTATCCCTCAGCAGGGGACCTGACTCAGTTGGGATATTCTGAGTTGCTGACCAAAATGTCCGAGCGTGGGGTTGATTTCCTGTCGGTTGCAACGTTCCTCAGTGTTCGTCTTCAGGAGGCCATGATCTCCGGTGAAATTCCGCTGGGCATCCTTGAGGACGACCTTTCTGCTTTTGCCAGAAGAACGGTGACCCTCGATCAGTTGGGTGGGCGCCTTCAGACTCTGGATGAGCGTTGGGAAGATCTCAACACCTCTGCCAGCAGACCGGTTCAGGGGCTTTGATCCGTTTGCGTAGCTCAGCCGAAAGGCGGTTTGCGATGGTCGACGGAGACAAGGGCTTCACAGGAGTGCAGTATTCACTGTGCTGGATATTGGCTCTCACAGTACTACTGTCTGTGGGCTGCTCGACTCCCGATAAAACACCGGATCGTGAAGATGTTCTTGAGGACATCCGCAATACGACCCTGATCCCGAATCTCGGCTCTTACGATGAGAGCATTCAAAAGCGGGCTCTCGACCGGATCCTTCTCAGCCTCAGCAAAGCTCCCATCATCACGCGAAACCTGTTGGCCGCTGAACTCGATGACCCTTTTATTGGAGCCCGTACCAAACGGGTGATCTGTATGATTTTGGCCAGAGAGGGAGATGAACGTGCATTGCCCCGTCTGATCTCCATGCTGGCTGAAGGCAATGTCGTCGATGACAATTTGATAGAGGCGGCCCTTCTCGAATATGGCAGCGATGCCCTCTCTCCTGTCGTTGCAGTTCTTGCAGAGGGAAATGTCACGGCTCGCCGATCTGCCGCTTCGATTTTGCTGACGATGAACGTTCCTGTGGCGTTTGATGCGTTGCAGGATCGCTTTATCGTCGAGCGAGATTCAGAAGTTCGCTTTTTGTGTGTTTGTGGATTCGCCGAGGATGCGCGTCAGAGCTCCCTAGACCTCTTGGCCAGTGCTCTGGATGACCCCGATGAAGTCGTTCGCCAGGCTGCGTGGGGCGGGCTCAAGAGACGTGCGAAGGTTCCAGGCAACTTCGTTTTCGATGCGGAGGCTGAGCCTACCTTGCGAAAGGTCCAGGCTCGGGAGATCCGTTCATGGCTTGCCGGGGATAAAACCGTTGTTCCGAAACCGAAGATCGGCGAAGCACTCTAGATCACATCTTCTCGTCACAAAAAAAGAGGCCGGAAGCGAAAATCGCTTCCGGCCTCTTTTGTTTTGCGGAGAAAGTGGTTCAGGCATTTTCCTTTTGATTGTCCATGAACTCTTTCCAGAACTCTTCCGGCATGTCGAGAGCGATACGCAAGGCACCATTGGATCCAGCGTATTGTGGCTCTTCCACAGTCTTGACCTTGCCTCCACCGTACTCGACGAGGGCTTCTTCCATCGCGCGGGCCAGACCGGTGATCTGACTACCGCCTCCACCAAGGAGGACATGGTTGCGCATCTTCTGCTGGAACTCGGGGTCGTAGGTAGCAATCAGATCCTGGAGAGCTTCGACCGTCGGTTGGACGATACCCATGCAGGCTTCACGAACCTGGTCGGTGATGTCGAACTCAGTCGGCTTGCCTTTGACCGGGAAGGTGGCCATGACTGCATCCTGCTGGCGTCCCACACTGGCAAAGTTCTCTTTGATTTCACGCACCATGTTGACCGAGAACTGGGCTTCCGGGTGCTTCTCCTGAATCAGGTCGAAGAGGCGCTGGTCGATGGCATCTCCGCCGAAATGGTGGGTTCTCTGGTCGTCTTCTTTCGGCATCGTTCCATGCACTCTGCACAGGTCGACGGTTCCGGCTCCGATATCGATCACGAGTGTGTCGGAAAGGAAGTCCAATCCGTATGCTACGGAGAAGGGTTCAGAGCAGACAATGATGCTGTCCATGAATTCGGATGCGGCTTCAAGAATGTGGGCCTTGGATCCGACGCTGGCTTCCGCCGGTGCACCGATGACTCCATAGACAGTGCTTCCGGAAGGAATCTCAGCCTGTTCAAGAATATGCTCGATCAGGTCACGGGTTGCCCGCTTGGCATTCTCGTCCTCACGGATCACACCCTTGTCGAGGGGGCGGACCAGATCGACCGCCATGCGGTTTTGAACCGCTTCCTCACCGAAGACCTTGTCTCTGCCGCCGAGCAACTTTTTGCTGACGTGGTCCTGAGCGTAGCCCACATATGACCACACCGTGGTTCTGACTCCGGTGGAAGTAGTGATGGAGGTTCGGCTGGTACCGAGATCCATGCCCACGTATACGGTTTCACTCATCGATCGTCCTCTCAGATTTACTCTTCAGAAAGCCGAGTATGGCTCAGGCAAGATCCTTCTCAATCTGGGGATCATGCCCCCGTTTGGGATCTGAAGGTACTTGTTTTACAATTTGCTGTCGAAGTTGGCGATTTTCGGAAACGAGGTCGGCCAACAGCGCCCTTCGACGACCACTGGGGTCTTCTGCCGGGCTGGATGAAAACGCCGGAATGGAAGTGCTTGTTCCTGACGTATTGGAGTCACGGCGATCCAGTCTGCGGGCGGTTTCCAGAGCCTCGTCTCTTTGGGTTTTTGCAGCATCCAGATTCTTCGCCAGACGCTGCACTTTCCGTTCGAGGAGCTCGATGTTCTCACTTCTGGTTTTCTCTTCACGATCTGTCGCTCTGGAGCGTTCAAGATCGAGAGAATTTTGAATCACTTCCCGAATCTCCTGGCCCACCTCTTCAGGAAGGTGGTGGGCACCGGCCGCCTTGTCGACGATTCGATCCATCGTCGACTCCAGCTCCAGCAGGCTCTCGCGTGTCAATGCGAATCGGTCGCGGGCAACTTCCCGTTCTTTTTCGCTGCCGAGGAGTTCCTGGGTTCTTTGCAGTTTGGCATTCAGGTTTTCGATGTGAGAGTGCAAGTCTGCATTCTCGTTCTGGAACTCGGCCAGCTTTTCCTGAAAACTTTTTTCAGACTCTTCTCGAAGCCTGCGCAGTTCCTCCTCACCGAGTGAGCGTCCACTCTCGCGGATCACCTCATCCACAGAGGCCTGAATCAATTCCTTGATGGCGGAAAGATTGAGAACACGGACACTGTCCCGTTGTGCTGCGATGGCAGAGGTGCGAACCAATCGGGAGCGGGATCTCAATGCAGATTCGAGATCACCACTTTCGGGCGCTTTTTGTTCTTCATCCCCAAAGAGACGCTCGAGTGCAGAGAGCTCCCGGGGGTGAGTCGGTTTCCAGCGTAAAAGAAGGCCTGCATCATTTCTGCGCAGAACTTCCGCATGGATCAGTTCAGCGTGACCATCCGGTCTCTCAACGATCAATTCGTAGCGTTGTCCCACCTGAAGACGAATCGTCGAATCGACGAGTACTTCCCTGGAATCGATACGGGATACGGGAAGCCGGACGATGCCGGCGGAGACCTCGAGGACGATGCTCCATCTGGAGGAAGATTCCGGCTGGGAAGTGTTCCTTTTGGGGTCCATCAGTCTCCGAAGCAGGGGCATTCCGGGAAACCATGTCCCCGGAAAACCGGTTGATTTGAGCGAGGGTCGAATCGGTCGGCACCTGAGAAGGCTATACAAATCGCCTGCAAAACGCAAGTTGAGGCCCTCAGGGTGGCAAGGAAGCCCGATCTCAGGAACCTATTGCCGGAACGGCTGTTGATCGAGACCCGTCTATATGGCTGGGAGTCTGTGAAATGAGGTCCGGGGGACTGGTAGACGGCGTGGATTTTGCGATTATGGACCCAGAGTTTCCATTTCATGCGCGAGAACCCTTCGGGGGAACTTTGTGCATTTGATCAAATGCGAAAGGGAAGAGATGAACGGTTGCCTCATCATCATCATGGCGACAGCCTTGAGTGGGCTCCCGGTCGATCTTATTCCCGGAACAGAGTCTCAACCGGGGGAAACCGTCGCCCTGGGGGCTGTGCAATTTGAAGCGGCGACTGGGACGATTCATCTCGATGGCTTTTTCAACATGTCTCAGGGTTTTGTCGAATATCTGATCAATCTTCCGGGAGCAAAGTCCCATGAATGCCTGATTGCAGTCGATTGTGATCCCATGCATCTGCAGACGGCGCTGATGTTAATGGAAGTGAAAGAAAGTCGAAGTCCGGAATCAGAGCGTGATCTGGGTGGTTTGACTGGGGGCGACAGATTGGTCATCCATTTTCATTATCCGGTGAAGGATGGAGAGGGCCGTGATTTCGTCCGTCGGATCAGAGCCGAAAATTGCATCATCAATGCTCCCATGGAGCGCGAAATGGTGCGCTGTGGATTTGCCTATACCGGTTCCGGTTTTTTGCTTCTCGACCCTCCACCTGGAGCTCCGGAAGGTGCTGAGCCAAAAGATGAGTTCATGGCAAGGGTGACAGGTGAGTTGATTTCCCTGAGCCACAGACCGTGGGCAATCCTCGATAATCCGCTGGCATTGCCCTACCCTGATGGAGACTATTTTGCTTATGGGGACGTACTGCCCTGGAAAAAAGATGGAAATGAGCCGCCACCGGTCAGGGTTTCTATTCGAAAAGCCCTGCCGGGCGAGATTGATCCCGACGCCATTCGCATGGAATTACCCCGGAGAGGCTCCAATGAGCCAGAGACGATAGAGGAGAATCGCTAATGACTGTTACCCACCATCATTTTGTCAAAAAGAACAAGGGAGTCCCTGTCTTTTCAAGCCTCCTTATTTTGCTGTTCATGTTGGTATGCCCTGCTATCGGGGTTTTTGGACAAGACTCCAGAGGACTCGACAAAGCAGGACTGAAAAAGTCCATCGATCGTGGAGCGAATTGGCTGATTGACAACCAGCGCAGTGACGGCTCGTGGGGATCGATGGCAGGAGATCCGGGAATCACCGGAATGGTACTCAAGGCCCTGGCTGATACCCCCCGTGCCTACCGTGAAAAGGATGGCCCTTTTGTCACGGCTGCGGTGCAGTCCTTGCTGGATCAACAGCAAGAAGACGGAGGCGTTTACATCCCGGGTCAGGGCTTGATGAACTACAAGACCAGTATTGCCATCCTTGCCTTGTCGGCATTGGACCATAACCGCAAGGAGCCCCTTTATCGGGACGCCATCGCCCGAATGCGTGATTACGTTGCAGGCCTTCAGTGTGCGGAAGATTCAACACCGGTGGCATTCGATCGAAAGAAGCACACCGGTTCCTATGGTGGTGTCGGATACGGCAGTGATCGTCGCCCGGACTTGAGTAATACTCAGTTGGCTCTGGAAGCCCTTCATGCTGCAGGACTGACCGAGGATTCGGATGTCTGGAAGAGGGCTCAAGTTTTCATTTCCAGATGCCAGAATCGAAAATCCTCCAACGATGTCCTCGATGGGGTCAAAAAAGCCTCCAGTGAAGATGGTGGTTTCTTCTACCACCCTGACGAATCGAAAGCAGCGAAAACGGTGGATGCTGCTGGAGCAGTGACCTTTTCCTCCTATGGCTCGATGACCTACGCAGCTGTGAAATCGCTGATTTATGCCGGGCTTGGTAAAGATGATCCGCGGGTCACTTCAGCCGTGGAGTGGATCAGCAGCAATTGGACCGTGACAGAAAACCCGGGAATGGCCACCCCAGAACAACCTGCCCGCGGGCAGACCGGCTACTTCTACTATCTGGCTGTCATGGCCAGAACCCTGGAGGTTCTGGGGCAGAAGGAGTTGGTGGATGCCGAGGGCAAATCGCATGACTGGGCGCGGGAGATTGCCACGGTTCTTCTTGAGCGCCAGGGAAAAGACGGCTCGTGGACGAATCCTGTAGACCGTTGGTGGGAGGGTGACCCTGTTCTGGCTACCTCCTATGCCTTGCAGGCTCTCAATATTTGTTACGCAAACATGGAGGAGTAAAACATGCCGAGGATGAAGGCGTTCAGGGGATTTGTCCCCAACCCAGATCGGGTCGACCCGGGTGCAGTAATCTGTCCACCCTATGATGTGATTCCCGATGAAATGCACGGTCAACTTCTGAATCATGCTCCGGAAAACGCAGTGCGTTGGATCCTCGGCGATGAGCCCGGAGTAACTCCTGACGAAAATGTGTTTCGCAAGTGCGGAGAATCGATGAGAGCCGCCGTGGAAGCGGGCACCATCATTCACGAGGAGAAACCTGCGATCTATCGTTACAGCATTCGATACGGCAATCGAGCCGGAGGGACCTCTCTCTTGCAGGGGGTGATCGCAGTGGCGGAAGCTCGCCCATGGGGAGAAGGGGTGGAAAGGCACGAAGAAATTCGCCCGCATACCGTTGCTCGACTGGTTGCTCAGGCGCGATTGACGACCATCGACACCGGTGTCGTTCAACTCTCCTGTGAGGGACTGGAAGAAGTCCTTGCGGGAGTCGATGCCGGACCTGAAGCAGGAGAGCTGGTCTTTGAAAGCAAAGACTTCAAGGGCGATGTCCACACCCTGAGGCGAATCGATGACCCCGATCATGTCAGGGCCATCGAGGAGGCTTTGGAGCCCCTGCCTTCGGCAGTGGCTGATGGGCATCACCGCTATACGACGGCGATTGAACTTTCCGGGGACGATCAATTGGTGGGTGGGGGCTTTGTTCTCTCTTTCATCGGTGATCTTCGTCAGGAAGGTCTCCATATTCATCCGACTCACAGAATCTGGAGTTGGAAACCCGGCGACGGCCCTGATTTGGAGCTGGTTGCCGATCGGATCATCGAGGTTTTGGATGACGGTGAAGGCGAGGAGTGGAGTCTTGTTGCCAGCAATGGCAAAGAGTGGACTCTGAAAACTCGACCCGATCTTGATCAGCCCACACTCGCCCGCAGGCTTGCGGATGTTGTCGGGGAGTTTGATGATCTGGGTTCACCGGCGACTCCTCATCTTGAGCCTGTTGCCCGTGAGCACTTGGATCGAAGTGAGCACGGATTACTTTGCCTTCTTCCGCCTGTGGGGAAAGAAGAGTTCTGGAGCAGAACTCTGGCACAAGAGGTCTTTCCACCGAAGACCACCTTTTTTGAGCCGAAAATTTCCACCGGAATGGTGGTTCGTTACACCGATGAGGAGGATGTGTAATGTCAAATCCTGAAGATTCCCAAAGAGATGTTCCCCGACTGTTCATTCCCGGACCGGTGGAAGTCGAGGATTCTATCCTTCAGGCGATGACTCGCCCGATGATTGGCCACCGTGCACCGGAATTTTCAGTATTGGGTGAGGAGTTGCACACGAACTCCCAGCGACTGTTCCGCACGAAGGATCCTGTCTATGTCTTGACCTCCTCGGGGACCGGGGGAATGGAAACTGCAGCACGCTGTGGAGTTCGGGAAAATGTCCTCTGTTTCGTGAATGGCGCTTTCAGTCAGAGATTCTTCAAAGTTTGCGCCAGTAACGGCAAAAATGCGACCCGGGTGGACGTTCCCTGGGGACAAGCGGTCAAGCCGGAACTGGTTCGGGAGGAATTGTCCAAGGGTGACTATGACGCGGTCACTATCGTTCACAATGAAACGAGTACCGGAGTCATGAACCCCCTCGCCGAAATCGCCGAGGTTGTGGCAGATTTTCCGGATGTGTTCCTCCTGGTTGATGCCATCACCAGTGCCGGCGCTGTGCCAATTCATTTCGACTCCCTGCCGCCCATCGACTATTTGGTGACAGGCAGTCAGAAGGCACTGGCGATTCCTCCGGGCCTTGCACTGTTGGCGGTTTCTGAGCGGGCTCTCGAGAGAGCTGAGACCATTGAAAATCGGGGGATGTACTTTGATGTTCTGGCGATGCACAAGTCATGGAAAAAGCATCAGACTCCAAGTACTCCGACGATTGCGGTCATGCAGGCACTCAAGGATCGATTGCGGATGATTCTTGCTGACGAAGATGCCTGGTTTGGGGCTCATCAGCAAAAAGCGAACCGCGTAAGGGAATGGGCGACAGACTCCTTCGGTCTTTTCGCAGAGCCGGGTTATGAGTCGGTTTCCCTGACCTGCATCGAAAACACGCGTGGAATGTCGATTGCCGATCTCAATGGATTCCTCCGTGAGCACGGCATGTTCCTCTCTAACGGTTACGGTGATCTGAAGGAAAAAACCTTCCGGATTACTCACATGGGAGCGATCTCCATGGCAGACACAGAGCAGTTACTGGGGCTGATTGACGAGTTTGTGGGTAAATCGTGAGGATCCGGGGTTTGGAACTTTGCTGATTTCCTCTCGGGTTATCTTGACCGACTCTCTCGGATTTCGTACTTTCCCTCTCTTGCCTAATGAATTTTCGCGGGGTGGAGCAGTTGGCAGCTCGTCGGGCTCATAACCCGAAGGTCGCAGGTTCGAGTCCTGCCCCCGCTACCAAAATATCGGATCCCCCCGATTCTTCGGAATCGGGGGGATTTTCAATTCCTGATCCTCGTTTTGGCAGTCTGGCTCCTCTTGCATCCTCAGGAGGACAGGATTGGCCGAATAAAGAGGACCTTCATGGCAAAATTACCGAGACGGACGGATTTTATCGGGGTTAACCCCACCAGATTTCCGATCTCATTCAGAGCATGCGAACCGGTGCCATTCGTGTCACCAGTGGTATGATGGGCGAAGGTATTACCATGCCGTCTGTGAGTATTCATGAAGGTGGCACCTCGTCAGGAATTTTCAGCGGGGTGTGACGGGCGGGATCAGGGTAGTGGTCGAGTTGTTCTCGATCGTCTGTAACCGGACAAACGACATGCAGAGGAGCACGTCACAAATGTATCAAACCAGCAAAATGGCGCTCGTCGTCACTCTCATTCTGGGAGCATTTTCTTTTACGGCACCGATTCAGGCACAGCCTTGTGATCCTGGCCAGGGAGGTGTGGGTGGAACCGGAACCGATGTGATCATCGGTGATCTGGTGGGCACCTCCAACTATGGTGCGGCGGGAGGTTTTCACGCCTACAGCGTGGGTACCACTTCGTGCAATATTGGCACCGAGCCTCTGCTGTGGATTTCCAACACCAACGAGCATCCGGTGATCGGACAGAACCTTTACCGTCTGCATGAGGGCAAGTTTGAACAGATCGGCATGAGCTGGCTGAAGCATGGCTTCCTGGCCCTGACCGGTAACGTCTGTGGGTGCGGTTGCATCAACCCCGGAACCGGTTCACTCCTTGGAGTGGGCTGTTCGGACCCCTACTCCTCCGGGCTGAATGGTCAGCAGAGTGGCCTTGGTCCCCGTTCGGAAGTCTTTGATGTCGCCAATGGTCTCTTCCAGTACCCGATCATTAATTCGGGTCTGATCAACGACGCCACCTCCAAGCGACTTCGGGTGGCCACCAATGACATCGACAATGGCGCATTCCCCGGGGCGATTTACGTCGTCGAGGGCCAGTACGTGACGGTCGATGACTCCGCCGCAGGCAACTCCCACAACAACTGCTCTTACCGAACAGTGACCTTCGGGCAGACTGGCAACCGCAACATGAGCCTGACCGGAACCACCCAGCGTCAGCAGCCGGGAATTCAGGCCTGGCAAGATTTCGATCCTGAAGTGACCCTGGTCGAAGTCTTCGACGCCGAGAACGGTCTCGTGATCATGGGTTACCGTGTCACCGATTTGGGTGCGGGCCAGCACGCCTACGAGTATGCCATCTACAACATGGATTCGACGCGCAATGTTCAGTCCTTTGAGTTCCCGCTGGCCGGGGGAGTGACCCTGACCGGTGTCGACTCCACGCACCCCGAGTACCATAGTGGAGAGCCTTACAGCAACCTCGCCTGGACGCCGAATCAGGGCGCGGGCACCATGAGCTGGTCCACCCAGACGGAAGCCCAGAATGTGAATGCCCACGCGATTCGCTGGGGCACCATGCACAGCTTCCGTTTCGTGGCGAACGCTCCGCCGACTCTTGTGACCGCCACTCTGGATCACTTCACCGGTGGTGGCAGTTCCAGTGTCGAGATTCTGGCGCCAAGTGGTGATTTCACCCTTCCGGTGACTGGCCTCACCTGTAACCAGAATGGTGAGAGTGTGGATCTCTCCTGGGGTAATGGTGAAGTCTATGACCTCATTCAGATCACCCGTGACGGAACTCCGTTGACCAGTCTTGCAGGATCGTCCACTTCTTACACGGACAGCTCGGCATTGCCGGGTGTGCACGTTTACGGAGTGAACGCTTCCGTTGGCAATACTCCTTCCGGAGTGGTTCCCTGCGAAATCGACGTGGCTGCTGCACTGGCGATTGCGGTTCCCAATGGCGACCCAACCATCTTCAATCCTTTGGGTGGAGAAACCTTTGCGGTGACCATCACCCCGTTGGCAGGATCGGCAGTGGCTGCCGGAACCGAGTCTCTTCAGGTGGAAACCGCTGCCGGGAGTCAGGCCATTCCGTTGGCTTCCACCGGCGGACTGAATTACGAAATGACCTTCCCGGCGATTCCCTGCGGGGAAACCTTTGGCTGGTACATCGTTGCCGAGAGCACGGGTGGCCAGACCGTGACGTACCCTGAGGGAGCCACAGGTGGTGCCCTTGCTACCGGCGTCAGTGCCTTTGGTCTCACCGAGGAAACCACCGATTTCGAAGTGGCCAGTGGCTGGAGCGTGGGTGCTCCGGCGACGGCGACCACCGGTATCTGGGAGCGTGGTGCACCGATTGGCACGACTGCTCAGCCGGGTGCGGATCACTCCCCAGCGGGAACCAACTGCTGGTTCACCGGTCAGGGAAGTGTGGGCGGAACCCTGGGTGAGAATGACGTCGACGGTGGAGAGACCACCCTCTACAGCCCGGTCATGGACCTGCTGGGTGCCAGCAGCCCCGTGATCAGTTACTGGCGCTGGTATTCCAACAATGCCGGGGCCAGCCCGGGTGCCGACACCATGACGATCCAGATTTCGGATGACCTGGCCAACTGGACCAATGTTGAACTCCTCGGTCCTACTGGGCCGGACACCATCGGTGGCTGGATCCAGCATTCCTTCAACGTGGCGGACTTTGTCTTGCTGACCTCGACGGTGCAAATGCGCTTTATTGTCGGAGACCTTGGTGCCGGTTCCATCGTGGAAGCCGCCATCGATGACTTCGCATACGAAGACGTGGATTGCTCCGGCGTGGCCGACTGCAACGCCAACGGAACTCCGGACGCAGAGGACATTGCCAACGGCACCAGCATCGACTGTGACTTCGATAACATTCCGGATGAGTGCAGCACTGCCAACGGCAGTGTGGCGGACTGCGATACCAATGGTGTGCCCGATCTTTGTGATCTCGCTGCCGGTGCGGCAGACTGTGACACTGACGGCAACCTGGACGCCTGTGAGGTTGACACTGACCAGGACGGAACCATCGACGACTGCGACGATGACATCGACGGTGACGGCATTCCAAACAACTGTGACGCCGATCAGACTGCAGGCCCTGACTGCGACAGCAACGGTCAGCTCGACAGCTGTGATTTGGCAGCCGGCGCGCCGGACTGCGATTTCAATGGCCAGCTCGACTCCTGCCAGATCGCTGGCAACGCCGCGCTGGACTGCAACCTGAATGGTGCTCTGGACGTCTGTGACCTCGTGGGTGGTCTGGAGACGGACTGTGACGGAGATTCGACTCCGGACAGCTGTCAGATCTCGGCTGACCCGGCGAACGACTGTGACAGCAGCGGCGTTCTCGACAGTTGTGAAGTGGCCAACGGCACAGTGGCAGACTGTAACGCCAACGGTATTCCGGACAGCTGTGATATCGCGTCCGGCACGAGTGCCGACGCTGACAATAACGGTGAGCCGGACGAGTGCAACGTTCAGGAGTGGGTCCGTGGCGACATCAATGGTGACGGTTCTCACGACATCAGTGATGCCGTGGCTTCTCTGGATTACCTCTTCAGCAGTGGAGCTCCGATCTGCATTGCAGCGGTTGACGTCAACGATGACGATGCGACCAATATTGCGGATACGGTAAGCCTGCTGTCATACCTGTTTGCTGGAGGGGCGCCCCCGGCGGCTCCGTTCCCGGTATGCGGGGTCGATCCGAATGGTAGTGTCCTGAGCTGTGATTCGTTCCCTCAGTGTCCTTAATGCTGTGTCCCTGATCAGGCCTGACAGGTTCGAGTGACTTCGGCATGACATGGAGGCTCCCGTGATCCGGCAGGATCACGGGAGCCTTTTTTAAATTTCACCCTGTAGAATAGGGAAGTCCCGATTTTCGGTTCTGGAGGTCCCATCGGTTTCTTTCGCTTCGCATGTCTTCTTCTGTTGTCCGCTTGTTGCCCTGGCATACTCTCTGCCCAGGGTGTCGGTGGAGAAGACTGTGCGTCGGCAGCGGTGATCGGTGCGATTCCCTTTGTGGGGAGCGGTGAGACCTGCGGTGCACTGGACGACTACAACGAAATCTGCCCGTTTAATCCAACCGGCGGACGAGACGTCGTTTATCGCTACACGCCCGACAGGGACCTCACCGTGACCATCGATCTCTGTTCCTCCGATTTTGATACGAAGGTCTATCTTTACGAAGGCAGTTGCCCGTCCGTTTCAAATTCGGGAGTGTACGCCGGTTGTAATGATGACGCCTGCGGAGTGAACGGCTGGCGATCACAACTGGTCGACGTCGACTTGCTGGCGGGTGTGGACTATTTCCTGGTGGTTGACGGTTACGGGGCTGCCGACTGCGGAAGTTATGACCTGAGCATCTCGGAGAGGGCCCCCTCGGACCTTTGTGAGCAGGCAGAGATGATTTCGATCCCGTGGAATGGCACTGTTTCGACCATCGGGGCCGTCGACGACTATAACGAATCCTGTCCTTTTGATGTGACCGGAGCTCCCGATGTGGTTCGTCGATTTGTCGCCGCAGAGACGGGCGAGATTCGTATCGATCTGTGTGACTCCAATTTTGATACCAAGGTCTACGTTTACGAGGGGAACTGCCCGCTGGCGGGATCCCAGAATGGACCTGCAGGGTCCGGTACCGCGATAGGTTGCAGCGACGATGCCTGCGGAGAGAACGGTTGGCGATCACGCCTCTCTTTCATGGTGACGGAGGGGGTCGAATATTTCGTGGTTTTCGATGGCTTCGGAATCAGCGACTCCGGTGAAGCGGTGGGGACGATAACAGCGGTTCCTCCACCGGGGCCCGGTGAGGTGTGTGAACAGGCTTTTGTCATCCCCTCTCTGCCTTTTCAGGTCGCTGGAGTGACCACTGGAGTCTCCCGTTTTGAGCACCAGTGCCAATTCGTTTTTGCGGGTGCGCCGGAACACTTCTATCGCTACACCGCGACTCAGAACACCTGGATTGAAATCGACAGTTGTGGCAGTGATTTTGATACCGAGATCGCCCTGATCAGCGGCCCCTGCCCGTCTGTTTCCACAGAGCCCACCAACGCCAATGTCAGAGCCTGCAATGATGACGGTTGCGGTCTCGATGCCACACGTGCCCGTATCCCGGCAACATTCGTGGCCGCAGGTGAAACGGTCACCATCGTCATCGATGGACACGCCAGCGGAGAATCCGGAGGGTATTCCCTGCTCGTGCGAGAGACGTGTGCACCGGATCATCCTTCCGAACTCGCCAGTCCCATCGAAGTCGGCACCGGGCCTATCGGGCTTGCCCTGCATGCCGGCATCGGTCGACTCTTCGTCACGAACTTCAGTGGGGCAGCGGGTGGCAGTTCTCTTTCCGTGATCGATCTCGCCACCGATGAGGTGGAGGCGACGATCCCGGTTTCATCGGGCCCCTATCGTCTGGCGTTGACTCCGGATGGCACGCGTCTCTACATCGTCAATTATCTGGCGGACCGGATCGAATGTATCGACCCGGTGACCCTCGATCTGATCGATTCTTTTCCCGCATTGGGGGTGACTCCTCTGGGACTTGCGATTACGCCGGATGGGCAATCGCTGTTTGTGGCCACCGCTGGAGACGGGCGAGTGACCCGGTGGTCGATTCCCGGACACCAGGTGCTCGGCGAGGTCGGGGGGCTTGGTGCTCCCCGTGAGATGATTGCCGCTCCGGAGGGGGATTTGGTTTACGTTTCAGACCCCACGGGGGTCAGGGTTTGGGAAATCACGGTGGACACCCTCGTCGCGACTTCGATCGCCGTGGATGAGTTCCCGCAAGCCCTCGCGTTGACCGAGAATGGAGAGCATCTGCTGGTCGGCAACTTCGGCTTCGATCGATCTCTG
Source organism: bacterium (assembly GCA_029976805.1). Lineage (GTDB taxonomy): Bacteria > Planctomycetota > UBA8108 > UBA1146 > UBA1146 > UBA12191. Next base: position 10,576 of record JAPOLY010000005.1, on the reverse strand, counting down.
GACCATGCCTCTGTCATTGATCGTCAATCCAGAGAGGTGGTCGCCAGGCTTCGTATCGGGACCGGACCGGAAGAGATGGTCCTCGTTCCAAATACTTCCTACCTTGCGGTCACCAACTGGGGGTTCAGTCGACACCCCAACACGGGTCCAGGAGAGTTGGGGGCGGGTCTCGGCAATGTGGCGATCGTGCGTCTTCCTGATTTCAACATCGTCGGTGACCCCAACTCCCCGCCGATGATCGATGCCATCGAAAGGATCATTCCGGTTGGGGGGGATTACACCTTTGGAATTGCCGCGAGTCCTGCCGGTGACAAAATCTATGCCGCCAACCTCGGTTATGGCGCGCAATCAGGGAACACGGTCAGTGTGGTTCAGTTTCCGGACGGGTGGGTGAGTGGTCGCTTCGTCCGTGGGGACGCCAATACCGACAGTTTGATCAATGTCGCCGATCCCATCGCACTGCTGGATTTTTTGTTCGCAGGAGGTCCTCTTCAATGCGCCAATGCAGGGGATGTCAATGACGACGAAGTTCTCGATATTGCCGACCCCGTCGCACTCCTGACCCATCTTTTCTCTGGAGGATCTGCACCTCCGGCACCGGGTGTCTGCGGGGTGGATCCGACTGCGGGGGATCTGTGTTGCGATGAAGGTTGCGAACCCTGAGTTCAATTCTTGGAATCGCCGTTCAGGAAGTGGATGATCGACTTTCGATCAGGCCTTCTATCTCCTGCTGGAGTTTTCCCAGAATTTCATCGTAAGGATACGCTCCGAGGGATTCCTCACCGCGCTTGAGATTGACGAAGCTGGGGGCACACCAGAGACCCAGATCCGCATCATCGGTTTCGCCGGGTCCATTCACCCGGCAGCCCATGACGGCGATGGTCAGGGAGTGTTCCTGGTAGGCTTTGGAGAGTTCCTTGACCTCTTTGGCCAACTTGACGAAGTCACCGTTCTCTACCCTGGAGCAGGAGGGGCACGAGATGATGTTGGGCCCGTTCGTTTCGTAACGGACCACACTGCGGACCCTGCCGGCATAGACATCATCGATGATTTTCTGGCCCTCGATGATCTCCTGATGTTTTTCTTCATTGGGAAGAGTCAATGACACCCGCAAGGTGTCACCGATCCCCCGGGAGAGCAACTGCTCGAAGGCAACCCGGGTTTTGATGACTCCGTCAGGGGGCAATCCCGCCTCCGTCACCCCGAGGTGCAGGGGAATCTCCGGTCTCTGTTCGGCAAATCGGCGGTTTGCCTCGATGACTGTGTTCGGATTGGAATCCTTGAGGGAGACGACATAGCGTTCAAAGCCGATGGAATCGAGAAACTCGGAATGCTCGAGTGCACTGGCCACCAGCGGTGAAATGTCGTCCTCTGAGGGCCATTTTTCCTTTTGAAGTGGATCAACAGACCCGCAGTTGACACCAATCCTCAGAGCGATATCAGAGGCGACTGCCCAGTCAGCAATGCGTTGAACCTTTTCCTGCCAAGGGACCTTCTTTTCGTGATGGTGAAGGTGTCCCGGGTTGTAGCGAATCTTTGCCACATGGGGAGCGAGTATCTCGGCGAGACGCCAGTTCTCCTGCAGATCGATGCAGATGTGGGCTTGAACCCTGTCGGCGATAGCGATCGCTGCTTCGGCATCCTTTTTCGAGTCGACGGCGAGGCGCACGATCCCTGCACCTGCTGCTGACAAGGCATCGACCTGTCGGCAGGTGGCATCGAGATCGGTGGTGTGGGTTGCGCACATGCTCTGAACCAGAATCGGGTGACCTGATCCAATGACGCGGTCACCCACGCGTACGGCACGTGTCGGATTACGGGTGATTTCGTGCGAGGACATCGAGCCTCCCGGATCACAAAAAGAGCAGCACCACTGCCACTGTCTTCAAGTATCTCTCCGGTGGGGGTTTCTATCGAGCGGTTCTGGTCCCAACCGGTAAAATGGTGAACAGGAAGGAGCACCGTGAAACAGGTCACCGTCTTCAAGATATCTGCACTTCCAGTGCTCCTGAGTTTGCTGCTATGGCTCTCTGGGGCATTTCCAGCGAAAACACCCGTGTCGGGCCCAGCCACTGCTGACGGAGCTTCGCCGACTGCAGGCTGGAATTCCACTCCGGCCGGAAACACAAGGAGTCCTCTGGTCCTCGGAGTCGGCATTTTTTGCTCATTGGGGGTCCATTTCGCCCTGCGTTTTCAGGAGTCGCTGCAGGAGCATGCGAGGACTCATTAGAGACGGTGCGGTTCATTTCTTGCCACCGTTTCGAGAGAGCCTGATTTTCAGTGGTTTTGAGCCGGATTTACCGGGGCTTTACTGCCTTTCCCCCGGTAGGGATCGATGGTCCAATAGGAAAGTGAATTATTCATTCGGAACTTGAGGTGTCGTTCCAGGCTTTTTTAAAGCAGAGGTGTGTGGTTCTCACGTTTTGTCGGGGTATCGAAGAGTCCCGCGGATTTGACGCTTGAGCCTTTCAGTCAGAACAGACGACTACTCCTGAAGTTTTGAAACCGGTCTCATGAGGAGGGACTAGGCAGATGCGATCGATGATTTCCATAGTCCGCAAGAGTGACTCTCAAGAGCGCACTTCCGCTGCCCGCAGGGTGGGGTTTTTGGCTCGTTGTCTGGTCGCTTTGGTCCTGGGAATCACCTCACTGACGGCCTCCTCACTCCATGCCCAGTTTAGTGAGCCGGAATTGATTTCGCCTCCCGGGTATCAAATGCAACAACCCTTTGTCGAGGTCGACAAGAGCTGCCTCGGTTGCCTGCCACCCTTTTTGACCTTCAGTGCTCACTCCGACACCCAGATTCTCTTTGGAGGGTCGTTGGTGGGGGGCAATCAGTTGATCCCCGTCTTTGATACACCTTCCGGCCTGGGTGATCTCGTTCACAAGCAGGGACCTCTGGCCAGTATTCATATGGCTTTTGACCTGCCCCTGCCTTCAGGGCAACAAGCGATTTTCGTGGCCCAGAGTGTTGCTTCAGGTTTTGAGTTGCCGGTTCAGTACAGTGCAGGCTTGGGCGACGCTCACGATCCTGTGGTGACCTCCCTGGTGAATGGAACCTGTCTGAGCAGCTGGATTGAAACCTCCGTGACTGGGCAAGAGATCTTCTACCGTCTGGGAGGCAATCCTGAAGTTTCTCTGGGAAGCGGTTCATCCTGTGCGGTCGCACGATTGGGGAATGGATCGGGAGCGGTTTTATGGAACGAGGGGGGACTCTTCCGGTACTCGGTGCTCGATGAGTTGTCTCAGGGGCCCTCTCTTGTACTTCATGATTTCGGTTTCACTCCCGAAGATTGGGCCGCTTCTGTGCTCCTTGATGGATCGCTGCATCTGGTGGCAGTCTCGGGGACGGTGATTCATTTCATTCATGCAGATCTCAACGTCGGAGTTGTGAATCAGATTGGAAGTCAGCGCCAGTCGGGTGCGGCAATCACGGATCTGAAACTCGACTCCATTGCTGAAGGATCCTGGAAAGCGACATGGATTGAGGGAGGCTTGATTCGGTTGGCCAGTATGGCGGATACGATCCTGACGACTGAGGACACCGGAATTGAAGCCGAGGATCACTCCATGAGTCTCGATGTGGCGGCGAATGTTCATATGGCCACCCTGCGCAGCGATGGAAGTATCCACTACCAGAACAACATTCCCGCTCCGGAGGCTTCGCTTGTGATCTCCTCCGAGAATGATGGAGTGGCGCCCCATCAAATTTATTTTGAGAGCAACAGCAACGGGATGATCGCCAGCCACTTCTGGGACTTAGGTGACGGAACCACCAGCACTGCGTCCTCTGGATTCCACACTTACACTGAGCCCGGGGAATACACGGTTTCACTGACAGTCGAGGGACCGGGTGGAAGTGATCAGATACAGACAGTCATGCCCGTCGTTGTGACAGTTCCCGATAACTACATGATGTTTGCGGATATCTCGGTCTTCGGTGGTCAACCGGTTTACCACCCGGTTCTCGGGACACATGTCGATCCCCTGCAGGGTTATCAGATCGGCGTTGAATTCGACGGTACCTTTTTGCAGATGAATGAAATTTCCATCGACGGTACCCAGGCAGCCCAGTTGTCTCCCGAGTTCATCATTTCAAACATTTTCGATGAGGGTGAGAATTCGAGCCTCTATCTGGCTGTGATTTTCGATACCTTGCCGCCCTTCGACGGCCGTACTGTGGATCCCGGGATCAATCACACTCTGTGTACCCTGAACTACGAGGTCACCTTTGGATTGCCTTTGGGCAGTTCCACCGAATTGAGTTTTGCGAACGGGATCGGTTTTCCTCCGATCAACACGATTTATGCGATCGAAGGGGGATTTGCCCTCGAGCCCTATTTCATACCCGGTACGGTTCTGGTTTCAGAGCAGCCCCAATTCCTGTTTGTCAGGGGAGATGCGACCTACGACCAGACCGTGAACATTGCCGATGCCATTTTCATGCTCGATTACCTTTTTATCGGCGGGGCTCCCTCTGTCTGTCCAGATGCGGCAGACACCAATGACGACGGTATTCTGAATATTGGTGATGCCATATACAGTCTCTCGTATCTCTTCTCAGGCGGAGAAACGATCCCCTATCCTTATCCCGGATACGGTCTGGATCCCACGGAGGACTCTCTGGGACCCTGTTTGCCCTGAGATTTCGGAAGATCTCACTCTCCGCGGTTCTTAAACCAGACCTATTGCAGTAAAACCCCGCAACTCTTCTTCGTGGAAGTGTGGAATCTCCCGCTTTCGGTGTTTCTAATGGCACCTGAAAACCGGCACCGATCTGAAAGTGTGGGAGGCCCAAATGAAAATCGTCAGAAGTTATGCGGCAGGTAATTGGCACGCTGCAGATGGGGACAAGGGAGTCGAACTCCGTGATCCCACCACAGAGGAAGTTCTTGCTCGCGTTTCCGCTGAGGGACTGGACATGGCGGAGGTCGTCCAGCATGCCCGTGTTCAGGGGGGATCTGCATTGAGAGAGCTCTCCCATGAAGCTCGGGGTGAGTTGCTGATCGGCATGTCGAAAGCGATCCATGCCATTCGTGATGAACTGCTGGAGTTGTCGATGAAATCCTGCGGAACCACCCGCAAGGATTCCAAGTTTGACATCGACGGAGCATCGGGAACCCTCTATCACTACGGTGCCCTCGGCAAGGAGTTGGGGAGTGGGGCTTTCCTGGAGGATGGTGACGGCGAGCAATTGGGCCGCTCTTCCGTGTTCTGGGGTCGTCATGCCCGGGTTCCCCGCAATGGAGTTGCCGTCCACATCAATGCCTTCAATTTTCCGGCATGGGGCTTTGCCGAAAAAGCGGCTGCCGCCATTCTTGCGGGAATGCCCGTGATCACCAAGCCCGCCTCGAGCACCTGTCTGGTGACCGAGCGTTGCATCGAGGCCATCGTCGATTCCGGTGTGTTGCCGGATGGCGTGCTGAGCCTGATCTGTGGCTCGGTGGGGGATCTTTTCAATCACCTGAATGGTCAGGATGTCGTCGCGTTTACCGGGTCCGCTGATACGGGCCTGCGTATTCGCTCCCATGAAAATCTTCTGTCCCAGTCCGTCCCCGTCAATATCGAAGCGGACAGCCTCAACGCGGCGTTCCTTGGTGATGATGTGGAGCCCGGGTCGGAAACCTGGAACCTGATGGTCAGGGAAGTGGCGCGGGAGGTCACCCAGAAGAGTGGCCAGAAGTGCACCGCAGTGCGGCGAATCTTCGTCCCGGACTCGCGTCGTGATGCTTTCGTCGAGTCCTTCCTTGAAGAAGTGTCGAGCAGGGTGACGGGCAGCCCCGACGATGAAACTGTCAACATGGGCCCCCTGGCCACTGCGGATCAGTTGAGTTCAGTCCTCGATGGAGTCAACAAACTGAAAGAGGTCGCGGATGTGATCCATGGCAATGGTGAACGCTGCGACGGCGTGGGTGCAGAGGCAGGTAAAGGCTATTTCTTTGCTCCGACGATTCTGGAAGCCCGTGACGAGGGTGGGGCGGACGTGATTCATGATCTGGAAGTCTTCGGTCCCGTGTCGACGATCTGCAGGTACGACGGATCCGCAGCCTCAGCAGCATGTCTCAACAGTCGTGGAGCCGGAACGTTGGTGACTTCCGTTTACAGTGACTCGGATGATTGGGTCCACGATTTTCTGCGACGCGGAGGATCCTACAGTGGACGCTTCTATTTGGGGTCAGAAAAGATGGCACCGCAGGCACCGGGATCCGGACTGGCACTGCCTTCCTCTCTCCATGGGGGACCGGGCAGAGCGGGTGGTGGAGCCGAGCTCGGAGGTCTCCGGGCTCTGGACCTTTACTCACAACGGATCGCCCTGCAGGGATCCAAGCGAACCGTGGAGACCTTCGTTCGCCCCTGATCAGGACTGTCCAAACAAAAAAAACGCCCGCAGGATCGTATCGGTCCTGCGGGCGTTTTGAATTTCAGATCCGGGAGAGATTACTTCTTCTCTTCCAGCTCCCTCTTGTACTCGGCGATCAACTCTTCCTGAACATCCCGCGGTGCCGGGGAGTAGCGAGCAAACTCCATGGTGAACTCGGCTTTACCCTGGGTCGCAGAACGAAGAGTGGTCGAATATCCGAACATTTCCGCCAGCGGCACATCGGCCTCGATGCGGACGAAACCGTCTTCATCGAAGGTATCGGTGAGAATACCCCGACGCTGGTTCAGGGTACCGATCATGTCGCCCTGGAACTCACTGGGTCCTTCGAGGCTGACTTTCATCAGCGGCTCGAGCACCTCCGGCTTGCCCTTCATGTAGTACTCGCGGAAGCAACCCTTTGCCGCAGCCTGGAAGGCCATATCCGAGGAGTCGACGTTGTGGTAGTTACCGTCACTGAGCACGACGGAAAGACCATCCACAGGCGCGCCGATCAACTGTCCCTTGTCGATACTGGCATTGAAGCCTTTTTCGACGGAAGGAATGTACTCGCGGGGGACATTACCACCGGTGACTTTGCTTTCGAATTCGAAGGTGCCCTCTTCATTGGGGCCCATCGTTCCGATGATGCGGCCAAACTGACCCGATCCACCGGTCTGCTTTTTGTGGGTGAAATCGAACTCTGTCAGTGAGGTGATGCGCTCGCGGTAGGCGACCTGCGGAGCACCGACTTCCACTTCTGCCTTGAATTCCCGCTTCATACGTTCGACGTAAACCTCCAGGTGAAGTTCTCCCATACCGGAGATAATGGTCTCACTGCTGACCGCGTCGAAACGAACGCGGAAAGTGGGGTCTTCCTTGGTGAAGCGCTGAAGGGCCTTGGACATGTTGTCGGAAGCCTTGCGGTCGACAGGATTGATGGCGAGGTGAATCACCGGCTCAGGAACGTGCATCGAGTCGAGTACCAGCTCGGTATCGTCTGAGCGGAAGGTATCACCGGATGCACAATCGATTCCGAAGAGAGCGACGATGTCTCCTGAGCCTGCTTCGTCGATGTCATCCATATCGTCAGAGTGCATTCGCACGATACGTCCGACCTTGACTTTTTTATCGGTGCGGGCGTTGTAGACGAACTCGCCTTTCACCAGTTTTCCCTGGTAAATGCGGATGTAGGTCAGCTGACCGTAAGCACCATCTTCCAATTTGAAGGCGTAGCTGAGCAGCGGGTCATCCTCGCTATTGGTGACTTCGTGGCGCTCTTCTTCATTTTTCGGATTGATGGCGTAGTTCTTGATATCTACCGGACTTGGCAGGAAAGCGTTGACCGCATCCATGAGCGGCTGGACACCCTTGTTCTTATAGGCGGAGCCACAGAACACCGGACACAGCTCGAGAGAGATCACACCCCGGCGGGTGGCCTCCATGATCAGCTCCTCGGTGACATTTTCCTCCAGCATCGCCTCCGTCAATTCGTCGGAGAACATGGAGATGGCATCGAGCATCATTTCACGACGCTCTTCTGCTTCGTCTGCCATGTCAGCGGGGATGTCTTCGTAGCGAAGGTTTTCACCATTGTCGCCATCGAAGTAGATCGCCTTCATCGTGATCAGATCGACGACACCTACGTGATCATTTTCCAATCCGATGGGAAGTTGGAACATTACGGAGTTCAGGCGCAGTTTTTCTCTCAACTGGTCACAGACGCGAAGGGGGTCTGCACCGGTACGGTCGCACTTGTTGACGAAGGCCAGTCTCGGAACGTTGTAACGGCGCATCTGGCGGTCAACAGTGATCGACTGACTCTGCACTCCCGATACGGAGCAGAGCACGAGGATCGCTCCATCGAGCACTCGAAGGGCACGCTCCACCTCCACGGTGAAGTCGACGTGACCCGGGGTGTCGATGATGTTGATGTGCTTGTTTTTCCATTCCAGATAGGTCGCAGCGGACTGAATCGTGATACCACGTTCACGTTCGAGTTCCATGGAGTCCATGGTTGCTCCAACGCCGTCTTTGCCTCGCACCTCATGGATGGAGTGAATGCGGTTGGTGTAGAAGAGGATCCTCTCAGTGAGGGTCGTCTTGCCACTGTCGATGTGGGCGCTGATGCCAATGTTGCGCATCTGCGTAATGTCTTGACTCATCTGTCTTCTCCTCGGGATTGACCCGGCGTTATGGGTGGGGCAACGGTGTAACGTCACCGGTACCCTGATCATCAGGCTCCAAGGATATCGTCAGGGGTGTGTTCTGTGGACAGATTCTGACAGGATTCAGCAGGTTTCCCGGGACTTGTCGGGAAGCCTCAAATCGGCGAATTCCCGGCTTCTCCGGAGGTTTGGGGAGGGATCCGCCAATCTGCCTCTGGAAGGATGTTTTTGCCCTGCTCCGGGGGATCAAAGATCAGTCCCTCAGGGAGGGGCCCCATGCTCAGGATCCAGTCGGCCAGTTTTTCGCAATGGTCCGCTTCCACTGCGGAAAACCAGACTCCTTCTGGCTCCACTGCAACGATGGGGCCGTGTCCGCACTGGGCGAGACAGCCGGATTTGACGACGCGGATGCGGTTCTTTTGGCCAGCCTGAAAAACCTGCTCCCGGAGTTTGGAGCAGATCTCTGCACCGCCCTGGCGTGGGCAGCTCTTCCCCTGAGTGCAAACAAGGACGAGCTTTTCATAAGGCCTTGAGCTTTCGGAGTCGCTTCTTTTGTCAGCCATGGTGTTCAGGAACTCTCGGCGAGCAATCTGCGGATGACCGACCGGTAGAGGCCCTTGTCCCAGAACATGGGATCAATGACTTCCCAACGAATCTTTTTGTCCTTGTCGATGATGAAAAGCAGGGTTCCCCCGTGCGAAACCAGATGCCGATCGAGAATCCCTTTTTCCTGACCCGCTTGAACTCCGAAGGTCCAACCCAGATTTTTTGAGGCTGCCAGACTTTTCATCGAAGCGATTTCACGGTCAGCCCTGTCTTCACGCAAAATACCGCTGATCCATACGACGGAGAGCCCTTCGGAAGAGAACTCTTGCTCCAGTTCCTTGGCGACATCCAGAAAACGGTTTTGGCGATTGTTGCCCCGACTGCTGTCACAAAAGATGCGCAGTTCAATTTTCGAGTTCTCGTCAGCAGGGTTTTTCTGGGCCCAGGTCATGCCCTCGAGCGAAGGTGCTTCCCTGTCATGAAGTACATCGATCCGCTGTGCCATGGGGACCGACTGAAATTCGAAATAGGTTTTGGTTGGCATCGCCAGGGTTTCACCGGTGTTGATGCGTTCGTAGAGGTCATCGTTGAATTTGAGCATCGCCTGCAGGGCTGCTTCCTTCTCTCCAAGGGCCAACTGATAGAAGCCCTCATAAAAACCCTGACGGTCCGCCATCATGGCAAAATCGGTTTCCTTGCCTTCAGGAACGATATAAGGCGGTTCCTCTTCCCTTCCCGGGAGAGTGATCTTCGCTCCTGCCTTGCTGCCAGCGGTGAGGACTGGTCCCCATTTGCGCCAAAGATTGCGCCCCTGGGTCAACTTGCCGAGGTGCCTGCAGGCTTTGTGGGTGAAGTAGACGAGGTGAGGAAGGTAGGGGGAGCGAGGGTGATTTTCGAGGCAGTTCATTCCGGCCTTGACCATCGCCTCGTAATCTTCAGCAAGTTCGAGGGCTTCCACTTCCTTGATTCGCAGCTCGTCCAAGTCAATCTCACTGGTATCGAGTTTGAGCGCTTCTCCAAACTGTGCTGCAGCCTCTTTCTGTTTTCTGCACTTCAGCAGGGCATCTCCAAGAACCACTCTCGCGCGGCATTGCTGAGCCAGGGAGAGGTCTCCTGCGGCGAGAGCAGAGTTCGCCAAGTCCACGACTTCCTGCAGATAGTAAATCTGCTCAGCCAGACGTTGGGCGGCGGTCATGGGGGCCCCGGATTCTTTGGCGGCTTGTGCGAGCATGCCTACATGGCGGTCCACATTCAGAATCAGCAATCTTCCCAGATCCACTGCGACTCTGGAGAACTCCTTGCCGCCATCCTCAAATTGGCTGACATAATCACGGCCGGCATCGATGCCTTCATCGAGAATGATAAAGACTGCAGCAAGATCTTCTCGTTTCAGAGTTCGCGGATCCGGAATCGCGGCCAATTTTTCTCGGACCAACTTTGCCAGTTCAGCAGATTGATCGGTGGCAGTTACGGCCGGGGCTTTTGAATCATCTCTTTGTGTTTC
>JAPOLY010000134.1 GCA_029976805.1 bacterium | reverse complement strand
GGATCCCCTTGAACAATTCTGGATGGTGCCCCTGCAACTGCCCGGTTCCGGTGCAGTCGAGGTCTGGTCCAGTCCCACGGACGACGCTCCCATCGGTGCTTTCCAACTCAATGCACAGAATGGCACCCTGACCCTTCACGGGGTCGGTGATTACTGGATCACCGTCGTCGGCCTCAACCCCTCCGGTGAAGACACCTTCACGATTCAGGTCGAAACCGTCTCTCCCTGATCCGATCTGCGAGCAGATATGGCGTGGGAAGGATTCAGCGTCTAACATCCGGATTGGAAAGAGAGATCCCATGGCCATGATCCCCCTTCTCTTCTGGTGCCTGCCAATTCTGAACGGAACATCCATCGATGTATCCCAGCCCGCAGGATCCGCTCCACTGCAGTCGATCCTCGTCTTCAGCAAGACCGGTGGATTCCGCCACAGCAGCATTGAGCCGGGAAAAGCGGCATTCATCAGCCTTGGCAAGAAGCACCGCTTCAAGGTTTCGACCACCGAGGACGCGGGCCAATTTACCGAGGCCAACCTGCGCCAGTATCAGGTCGTCGTTTTCCTGAACAGCACGCAGAATCTTCTCGATCCCAATCAACAGAAGGGGTTCGAAGGTTACCTGCGCTCCGGAGGTGGATACCTGGGTATTCATGCGGCCAGTGATGCGGAGTACGACTGGCCTTTCTATGAACATGTGGTCGGTGCCTATTTTGTCGACCACCCCCCGACCCAAAAAGCAAAGATCAATGTCGTCGACCGCTCCCACCCAGCGACTTCATTTCTTCCGGAAGTCTGGGATCGTACCGATGAGTGGTTCAACTACCATCGGGTTCCTCCCCATGTGAAGGTCCTCGCCTGGCTCGACACCGACAGTTACGAAGGCTCTAAAATGCCCGGGAAACATCCGGCCATCTGGTGCCATCAGGTCGATCTGGGTCGTGCGATCTACACGGCAGGTGGACATACTGACGCATCATTCAGTGAACCCCTCTTCCTTCAGCACCTGACCGGTGCCCTTTACTGGGCCGCGGGTCACGACGACTGGAAACCTTCCCAAAGCGAAACGAAACCTGAAAAGAAATCCCCCACCCCCGAGAAAAAAGAAAAGAGCGGAGCCTGAGATGAACCGCATCGAAGACCAGACCCTGATTTCCCTGAACCCGGCCACCGGTGAAGAGGTCGGCCGACTGCCGATCACCCCGGTGGATGAGATTCCCGCCATCGTCGCCCGTGCCCGCGAGGCCCAGGTCGAGTGGGGACAGATGTCCCTGCAGGATCGGGCGGATGCCATCCGTCCCTTCGGAGCCGCCCTTGCCGAGGCCGCCGAAGAGGTGGGTACGCTGCTGACCCGCGAGATGGGCAAGCCGTTGCCGCAGGGCATCGGCGAGGCGCGCAGCTGTGGGGAATCCATCGACCGCACCCTCGACGGCATGATCGAGGCGCTGACTCCGGAGCCGATGGAAGACGCCAACATTGCATCGACGATGGTCTTCGACCCCCTCGGCGTCTGTGCCGGTATCACTCCCTGGAACTTCCCGCTGTCGATGCCGCACTGGACCGTCATGCCCGCACTGATGGCGGGCAACAGCGTCATCCTCAAGCCGTCGGAAAAGACCCCCCTCGTCGCCCAGGCCTATGCCGATCTGCTGATGCCCCTCCTGCCGGAGGGCGTCCTGCAAGTGATGCACGGCGATGGCGAACAGGGCAAGGCTTTGGTGCAGGCGGATGTGAATCTCATCGCCTTCACCGGATCCCGAAATACGGGAGCCCACATCCTCGAGGCCGCCGGCAGCAATCTGAAGCGGGTGATCCTCGAACTCGGCGGCAAGGATCCGCTGATCGTTCTCGACGATGCAGACATCGAGGCCGCGGCCCAGTTCGCCGCCGCCAACTCCTTCCGCAATGCCGGGCAGGTCTGTGTCAGTACCGAGCGCATCTACGTTCAGCCCCAGGTCGCCGATGCCTTCCGCGACCGCCTCGTCGAGCTGGCAAAGGAAGTCAAGGTCGGGGATGGCTGTGACGATGGCATCGAGGTCGGTCCGATGATCGACGGCGGCCAGAAAGCCCATGTCGAGAAGCAGCTCGCCAGTGCCATCAGCGATGGAGCGCAGGTGGCATTCCAGAGTGATGACCTCGGCGGCAACTACCATCCGCTGACGGTCCTCGATGGCTGTCAGGAAGAGATGGAAATCATCCGTGAGGAAACCTTTGGCCCCATCGCCTGCCTGATGCAGGTCGAGGATGATGCGGAAGCGGTCGTACGTGCCAACAACACCCCCTACGGACTCGGAGCATCCATCTTCGGCAGTTCGGAGAGGGCGCACCAGATCGCCCGTCAGATGACTGCCGGCATGGTCGGTATCAACAAAGGCTGTGGAGGCGCCAGCGGCACTCCCTGGGTCGGTGCCCGCCAGTCCGGTTACGGCTTCCACTCCGGCCGCGATGGTCACCGCCAGTTCGCGCAACTGCGGGTGATCAGCGAAATGCAGCCGGAAAATTGATGAAGATCTCGAATTAAACTACGAACAAGTAAAGGGCAAGCCTACGAATGAGGATGTTAGCCAACCAAGAAATAGAGCAAATAGCTCGAGAGATCACTGTTGGTTTAGAGGAACCTACAAGGGGTTGGTCACTCTTGGAGGCTGCAACCGCATGCATTTATTGGTGCATCATTCATAAAGGTTGGCGCGACGAAACAGGTCTCGGGATCACAAAAAAAGACGCCAAGCAACAACTGCATGACGGTCCCTTATCAAATCGGCCTATAGGTGCCATTGAGCCCAAGGTCATGAACGTCACATCTGCGGCACAAAAGCTTCTCTCTTCAGGAACTCCTATCTTCCATTCCGGCCGGTACAAAAAACGAAATACTGGTGAAGACTTGGGTCCCATGGTGTGCAAAGGATTTGCCCCAGCAGACAACTATCAAGAAATTCTTAACGTTATCCTACCTAAT
>JAPOLY010000115.1 GCA_029976805.1 bacterium | reverse complement strand
GATGGATCCGATGAAAAAAGAGTCGATTGCCACGGCGAGTGGCACCACCGGGAAGAGGATCGAAGGCTTCGATGCCCTGGGCGATGACCTGATGCAGGGGAGAGCAGGCGGTATCACCGAGACAGGGGCAGAAAAGTTTCGGAGAACGATCCCGTTCTGCTTTTATCGCAGCCACTATCAGATCATTTGGAATCGATCCATGAATCAGTTGGGTCAGGCTTTCAAAGATGGAGCGACGGAGTGGAGGGGGATATCGCAACTGAAGGATGGCGGTTGAGCCGCAGACTTTTGCGGCACAACCAGAGGAGAGAAAACCGGGTGAGTGGTGTGTCAGAAGAGCGGCGGCTACCCGAGTGGCAACGCGTGCGTGATAGCCTCCGCCTGAGGTGTCCATTCCCGCTCCTGCAGGAAAGATGATCGTCATCGATTCCAGGTTCGGTTGTCTCTGGATGCCCTCCGGGCTTCCGGGAGCGAGGGAGATGCAGAAGGGGGATCTCAACAGCCAGATCTGCGGTGGAGCGGGAGGGTGCTCATGGCATTTTTCCAGTCCCAGAGGACACGATGAAAGGGACACTCCCAGAAAGCCGAGAAGTGTGACTGAAGGAATCCACATCGCATCTCCTTTCAGGAAAGAGTGATCGCATCCGCCCCAAAAATCAGGGCAGGAAAACGGTCAGCGACCCGTTCCCGGACGATGCAGATGGGGTGACGGAGAGGCCCTCCTCGGGTAATTTCGTCATATGTCAAAACTTCTCGCCATCCTCTCTCCTGCCAAGACTCTCGACATGGAAGCCGAGCTTCCCAAGGGAGCTCCGGCTGTCACCCGTCCACGCATGGCTTCCCGCTCCAAGGAGCTGGTGGGGGTCCTGCAGGGATACTCCACCGGTCAACTGGAATCGCTGATGTCGATCTCTCCCAAATTGGCAGAGGTCAACCGCGATCGCTGGTCCAGTTTTGGCAGTCGCTCCAACCCGAAAGGGCCGGCGGCGATCTGTTTCCGTGGAGATGTCTTTCAGGGTTTTGAAGCGTGGACGATGAAGGGCAAGTCTCTCTCTTGGGCCCAGGATCATGTGCGCATCCTCAGCGGTCTTTACGGAATGCTGCGGCCCCTCGATGTGATCCAGCCTTACCGTCTGGAGATGGGCACTGCCCTGAAGACCGATTCGGGCAAGAACCTCTACGAGTTCTGGGGTGATCAGGTTCACAAGTTGCTGAAGAAGGACATGAAAGAAGCGGGGGCAGAGATCCTCGTCAATCTGGCCAGCGCCGAATATTCCAAGGTTGCGCGGGTTGCCGAACTCGGCTTCCCGGTGGTCGATGTCAAGTTTCTGCAGGTGGACAAGGGCAAAGCCAAGTTCATCACTCTCTTCGGCAAACAGGCCCGTGGTCTTCTCGCTCGCTGGATGGCGGATCACCGTCCAAAGAATCTCAAGGATCTGCAAGGGTTTGATTCACAAGGGTATCGCTTCCATGCGGAAGACAGCACCGATGGCGTGATGGTCTTTACGAGACCCAAGCCCCCTCCGGTACGTCGTTAACCGGGGCGATACCTGCCAGCCCACCTGTTGACCTTGCATCCTCTCTCCGTGACGATGGGCTGAACCCCTTTCAACGGAGAAATCATGCATCGTTGCCTTTGCCTGTCTTTGCTCTGGGTTTTGCTCACGCCCTTGATGGGTGTTCCTGTTTCACAGCTTCTTGCCCAGGATAGCGAACTTTCCCGGGATGATCTGATTCGTACCGTTCGCGATGCGGCCTGCATGAAGTGCCATCAGGGCAGTGGAGTGCGTGCCACAGAGTTTGCAGCGGTGGATCCCCCGCTGATTCTCAGGGCCAGCGATCGGTTTCGTCCTGAGTGGCTGGTGCGCTGGTTGACGGACCCGGCAGCAGTGGAGCCTGGAACGCGCATGCCCCATGCCCTCGGGTCACTCCCTGAGGAAGAGCGGGAAGAGACCGCCCGCGATCTCGTTCATTTCCTTTTCGCCAGAGATCGGATCAACAATCCTGAGTGGTTGCCAGAACCGTTTGAGGAATCGGTTCTGGAGAAGGGGGAAGAGCTCTTCTTCAGTATCGGCTGCGCCGCTTGTCACGATGGCGACCAGATCTCTTCGCAAATGACCGATCGAACCACTATCCCGATGCTCGCGTCAGAGTTGCAGAATGCCCACCGCTGGCATCCTTCCGGACGCATGCCGCAAATCCCCATGGATGAGGAAGAAGCACGGGCTCTGGCCACATGGCTCGTTCGCGGGCAATCCCTCGATGGTGATGGCAACCCGGTCGTCGATGAGGTGCAGGGTCTTCGATATGAACTGCACCATCGCTCCTTCCACAGTTGTGACCAGTTGCTCGAGGCGGAGCCGAGTGGAGGTGGTCATACGACGGTCATCTCCAACGCCGTTCGTCCCAAGGATACGAACTTCGGGATTCGCTTTGTCGGTTCCTTTGAAGTGAAAAATTCGGGTGCCTACACCTTTGCTCTCTCCAGCGATGATGGTTCCGTCTTGTGGATCGATGGCGAAAAACGAATCGACAACGATGGCAGTCATGGAACGGTGACCAAGAGAGCCACAGTCCAATTGGAAGCGGGGTGGCATCCGATTCAGGTCTGTTTCTGGCAAGGCGCCGGTCCATCTCATCTTGATCTGACCATCGAGGGTCCTGGAATTTCGCAAGCCCGCCCCTTCAAGGCGGAGGAGCTGCGTACTCGCAGTCGTGTCGCAGTTCCCGATGAGCCTCTTTTCCGTCCCGACCCTGCACGCATCATTCGCGGCGGGCGTGCCTACAACACCTATGGCTGCAATGCATGCCATGAACCGAAGGCACTGCCGAAACGTCTCTCGTGGAGTGAGATGACCTCGGGGAACCCGGGTTGCATGGCGGACAAGGCACCGAAGGGGGGTGTCGCCTACGGATTTTCTCCGGAGATCCAGAGTGGGATCCTTCAGCTGCTCACTGAAACCGAGTTTGTCGCACCAGAGCCGGAGCAGGATGCCCATTGGGCAATCAACGATGCGGGTTGCCTGCCCTGTCATGTCCGTAATGGAGAGGGTGGGCCCAACGCCGAGATCAATCGACTCTTCAAGGGCACAGCCGAGCTGGGAGATGAAGGTCGTCTTCCGCCCCTGCTGACCGGGATCGGCAACAAGCTGCGCCCGGAAGTGATCCACGAGACGGTCGCCGAGGGACTGAAGATTCGACCGTATGTGCTGACACGCATGCCGGCCTATCCGCAACCGGTCGCCGGGCATGTCTCCGATATGCTGATCGCCGCCGACAATGAACCGCCGGCCCCACCCCATACCCCTGAGTTCAGTCTGGATGCACGCAGAGCAGGACATCAATTGGTGGGAACCGATGGCTTCCGTTGCATCGACTGCCATGTCTTTGCGGGTCAGCCTTCCCTCGGTGAACCCGCCTACGATTTGGCCATCATGGCCGAGCGGCTACAGCCGCGCTGGTTCCTCGACTACATGAAGGACCCCCAGTCCAAGCGGCCGGGCACGCGCATGCCAACCTTCTGGTTCCCTGATTTTGCTCTCTACCCGGATCTTCTCGGCGGAGACACGGATGCCCAGGTCGATGCCATCTGGACTTACCTCTCCGCAGGATCATCGGCACCCTTCCCCAAGGGCCTGATCGTCAATCGCAATGATTACGACCTGATCCCTGCCGCCGAAGAGCCGACCCTCGTCGGGGTCTTCATGACCGGCCTCAGTGCCCGGGTCATCGCGGTCGGCTATCCGGAGCGGGCGAGCATCGCCTGGGACATGGAAAATCTGCGTCTTGGAAAAGCGTGGCGTGGAGACTTCATCAATGTGCAGGGAACCTGGGCGGGCCGTGCCGGAGCCCTGGAGAACCCTGCCGGGGGTGACGTCCTGAATTTCCCACCGGGTATGGCGGTCGGCATCGTCGAGACCCCGAATCAGACGTGGCCGCTGGATCCGGTTCGCGATCAGGGTTGGCGCGCCCGCGGTTATCGTCGCGATGAACAGCGCAATCCGATCTTCCGCATTCAAGGTTCGGAGGGGGTGAGTGTCGAAGAGTTCATCGATCCTGTGATCCGAGAGAGTGGGGTTCATCTGCAACGTCGGTTCAAATTTTCTGGAGAAACGATGCCGCTTGGATTGATGTTGCGCCTCGCCATCTCGGACCAAATGGAAGAGTTGGGACCCCGAAAATGGCGAACTGAAGAAGGGGTGACCCTGATCGTTGAGGGAGCGGCCGCCGAGATCTACGAGGTCGATGGGAAAAAAGAAATTCGGGTGCCGATTTCTGCACCGGGAACTGTTGTTGAAGTGGAGGTGCAGTGGTGATTCTTCCTACCCTGATTCTTTTGATCCTGTCTTCGCCGGTGCTGGAACCGACCTTCAACGAAGCGGTCCTCAACGACGAGTCAAAGTACTACGAGGTGATCGACATTCCGACTCCGGAAGGGGTGCTTCTGGAAGTCGGCGGTCTGGTGGCGGGCCCCGGTGAAGGCGTGGTCTACGTCAGTACCCGCCGTGGGGACATCTGGAAGATTGAGAACACCTACAGTGACACGCCGAAGTTCACACTCTTCAGCGATGGTCTGCAGGAACCTCTGGGTCTCCAATGGCACAACGACTGGCTCTACACCGTCCAGCGCGGTGAGCTGAGTCGGCTGCGCGATGAGGATGGCGATGGCCGTGCGGATGTCGTCGAAACGGTCTGCGATGACTGGAGTCTCAGTGGCAACTATCACGAGTATGCTTTCGGTCCCCGCATCGACAAGGAAGGCAACTTCTGGATCACCCTCAACAAACCCTTCGGTGCCGAGCCGTTCGGTCGCCAACACTGGCGTGGCTGGGCCATCAAGGTCGAGGATCCCGATCAGGATGGTTTAGGCAGAATGATTCCCGCTGCTGGGGGACTGCGTTCACCCGCAGGGGTGGAAGTGGCTCCCTGGGGCGATGTCTTCTACACCGACAATCAGGGCGAGTGGTGCGGCACCAACAAGCTGTGCCACATCGAGGAGGGCGATTACTTCGGTCATGTGTGGGGCGTCGAATCGGCGAAGCTGCCGATCAGCCGCATGAAGCATCCAGGGGAGACCCCGGATGGAAAAACCTACGTCGAGGTGCGTGAGCAGATTCCTTTCCTCAAGTTGCCAGCGGTGTGGTTCCCCTACGACAAGATGGGCAAGAGTGCCGCCGGGATGGTGTGGGATACCACCGAAGGCGG